>QHZC01000576.1 GCA_003224515.1 Acidobacteriota bacterium | reverse complement strand
CTCCCAGCGGTCATTTCCGGGAACCGATCATCCGGAACTTTACCTCAGAACTCGACCTGAAGTTGCGTGAAGGACAATCTGTCGAGAGTATTATGGCAACCGACCCTATCAGTGGCAAGGTGCTCAAGGTTGAGATCAGCTTCGCGATCGTGAAGTGATTTGTGCTGCGCATTAGATCGTCTATACCAGATTTTTCAGAGCGGCAGACAAATCGGAGTGCAGAAATCGATAGCCGTTTTTTTCTAACACTTGAGGGGCGACACGCTGGCTGGATAACAGCAGCGCGTCGGCCATCTCACCGAGCGCGAGCCGCAGCGCAAACGCAGGAGCTGGAAAGAGCGCCGGCCGGTGCATGGCCTTTGCAAGCGCTGCCGTAAATTCTGCATTCCGCAGCGGCTGCGGCGACACAATATTAATGGCGCCCTTTACCGGGGTGTTCTCGATTGCAAATCGCAAAATCCCCACGACGTCTTCGAGCGTCACCCACGACGTCCACTGTTGTCCGGAACCCAGTTTTCCCCCAGCACCAAATCTGAATGGCAACATCATCTTCGGGAGCGCACCGCCTTCACGTGCCAAAATAATCCCGAAGCGCGCCAGCACCACGCGTATCCCCAGTGACTCGGCCATCAGCGCTTCCGCTTCCCATTCCAGCGCCAAGCCCGCTAGAAAATCCACGCCTGGCTTGCTCTCCTCCGTCAGCGTTTCGCTGCCGCGATCGCCGTAATACCCGATCGCGGATGCCGACACCAGGACGCCCGGCCGCGCATTCATCCTAGCCAGCGCCCCCACCAATGCGCGCGTCGTATCGATCCGGCTCGAGCACAGCAGCGCTTTCCTTTGCGTTGTCCACAGCCGGTCCGCAATCGATGCGCCTGCCAGGTTTACAACCGCATCGGCGCCGACGCCCGCGCCGGCCAATTCTCCCGTCGCCGGATGCCACACCACTGCAAACCCTTCTTTCGCCCCTTGGTCGCCCGCCATCTGCGGCCGAACCAATCGGCACAGGGTATGCCCACCCCGCGCCAGGGTGCTCACCAGCGCGGTCCCCACCAATCCCGACGAACCCGTTACCAGAATCTTCATCTTTTCCAATTCGCTCTACTTTGTCAGGCGTGGACAAAAGCCCAGCTCCTTGCACGCTACGCAACCCGCGCGCAACGGTCAAGTAATTGAAATTTTCAAATTCTATCTCGCGAACGAAGAGGTTGAATCCTTCGTCGTCATACAAAGTCCCAGTGCTACAAGGAACGGGGAGCGCAGTGGCTGAGGCCCTTCGGCCACGCTCGGGGCAAGCCCTGTGCCACTGGCCCCCTCGCGCATCACGGGTTACAATGCCCCTGTGCCACCTGTCTCGCAAACGATTCGCGTGAAGGTCTTGTTTTTCGGCCGTCTCAAAGAACTCTCCGGCCATGCCGAGGATTCCATCGAGTTCGCCGACGCCACGACGATCGAGGAACTTTTCGCTCTTTATGCCGCGCGCCATCCCGAGCTTGCAAAATTCCGCTCCTCGGTTGTCGCTTCACGCAACCAGGAATTCGCCGCCTGGGATACGCGTCTTCGTTCCGGCGACGAGGTCGCGTTTCTCCCGCCCGTGAGCGGCGGCTAACGCATTGATATGGCGACACTTCCCCACAATGACATCTATCAATTGGTGCGCGAGCCCATCGACATGGCCGCGCTAGCCCGTCATGTCCGCGCGCCCGAAGACGGCGCCATCGTCCCTTTCGACGGTTTCGTCCGCAATCAGTCCCACAATCGTCCGACTCTGTATCTGGACTACGAAGCCTACGAATCCATGGCCCTCGCTAAAATGCGCGAAATCGGTGCCCAGCTCCACGAAAAATACCGCATCCATCGCGTCGCCATCGTCCACCGGCTCGGGCGCCTCGAGATCGGTGAAACCAGCGTCTTCATCGCCGTCAGTGCGCCCCACCGCGCCGCCGCCTTTGACGCCTGCCGCTTCGCCATCGACACCCTCAAGCGTACCGTGCCCGTTTGGAAGAAGGAGTACTTCGAAGACGGCGCGGTCTGGGCCGACGGTGAACTGCCCCCCGCACCCGCAGTGACACCGCGCGCGAAAACTGCATCTTAACTCCCAATGTTGATAACACCCTTTCGCCCCCGCTCCTCTCTGCCGGTGGCCGCCCTAGCGATTCTCTTTGCCGGGATGACGTTTAGCCAGGACAAGCCCGACCGTGCTCCCTGGGCGCAGAAGACGAAATCCAGCTCGAGTGCCAACTCGACTTCCAATTCGTCCCTCACCGGCGAGCCTGGAAAAATCGTCCAGCCCACGCCACCTGCTCCAGTCGACGACTCGCAAAACTCCGCCGTCCAGCGCGGCCGCATCCGAGTCAACGTAAATCTCGTCAATGTCCTCGTCAGCGTCCTGGACGAAAAGAATCGCCCGGCTCCCGACCTTCCTAAGGAAGCCTTCCAACTTTTTGAAGAGGGCGTCGAGCAGAGGATCGACAAGTTCGAGTCCGAGACTTCTCAGCCGCTGGACCTGGCCATCATGATCGACTCCAGCCTGAGCGCCCACAAGGAGATCAGCTTCGAGCAGGAAGCCGCCGCCCATTTTATTCGCCAAGTGCTGCGCCAGGGGGATCGTTTGGGGGTTTTCGCGTTCGATGAAAACGTAACGCAGGTCGCGGCGTTTTCTGACAACGTCGCCGAGCTGCAGGCAGCCGTTCGCAGGATTCCCGCTGGTACCGGAACTTCGATTTACGACGCCGTGCTTCTCGGTTCGCGCGCGTTGGAACGCCGCGGGGACGACCGCCGCCGCGTCATCATCCTCGTCACCGACGCAGGCGAAACCACCAGCAGCTCCGACTTCGACGCCGCTCGCAAGGCGGCCGTCCGCTCCAACACCCTCCTTTACACCATCGTCATCCGCCCGGTGAAGAGCGAAAGCGGACGCAACACCGCCGGTGAACACGCGCTGGAAACCATGACCGATACCACTGGCGGCGCCATGTTCTATCCCGACACGCCCCAGGAGCTGGGCGCCATCTTTGATCGCATCGACCGCGAGCTCCGCACCCAATATCTCCTGGTCTACTATCCCACTCCTCGCGGCCCCGCCAACACCTACCGCTCCATCCAGGTCACCGTCACCCCCGCCGACTACCACGTCCGCCACCGCAAGTCCTACCTCACTGGCCCGCAGTAGCTCTTCGTGGCACAGCCAGCACTCGCCGCTGTATTAAGGTTCTTTCTTTTCAAATTCTTGCGCACTCTTTTGAACTCGCCAAAAACTCAACCCTTTTGTTTTCAAGCGACTCCGCACTCTCTGCCAAAAATAGCGTGGAGGTCCCCACACATTCCCTCTCTCATCAGGCGAACTCGCCTTGCCGCTAATGTTAAAGTGGAACGAGCCGTTGCGCATCGCGCCGGCCGACTTCGGAGAACTCCCCATTTCCTCCATGACCAAGAACTATCTCGAAGCCGCCATTGAAATAGCCCGGGAAGCCGGGAAAATCCTGGTGCAGGAATTGTCGCGTCCGTTGGATATCGCCTACAAGGGCGATGAAGTCGATCTCGTTACGCAGGCAGACAAGCGCTCGGAACGGCTCATCGTCGAGAGACTGACCAAATACTTTCCCGACCACGCCATTGCTGCCGAAGAAGGAACCGGGCATGAGAGCGCTTCTGCTTCGGACTTTCGCTGGCACGTTGATCCGCTCGACGGCACCACGAATT
>QHZC01000100.1:3743-14181 GCA_003224515.1 Acidobacteriota bacterium | reverse complement strand
ACATTGCAGGGGCGCGCTTTGCTGGGGTATTCGGCGCCGAATACTTTCGCTAATCCGCACTTCAGCTTTCAAGCGACAGCGTTTGCGGAGAAAACACGCGACATCAATACGTTTACGGAAGACCGCTATGAGGGCTCGGTGCAATTGACCGATCAAGTCACGCCGCTGACGACGGTGCTCTATCGCTACGCCTTCCGCCGTGTGGGTGTCTCCAATCTGAAAATTCTGAGCGAGGAAATCCCGCTCTTTAACCAGCCAACACTGGTTTCACAATTCGGAGTGACTTGGTTCCGCGATTCTCGCGACAATCCCGCCGATGCCTCGAAGGGTAGTGTTAACAGCACCGACTTCAGCGATGCCGATACGAATTTTGGTTCCAGTGCCAGCTTCTTGCGGTTTTTCTTTCAAAATTCCACCTACTACCCGATCAAACGCCGATTCAGTTTTGCGCGTTCCATGCGATTGGGCTTCCTGGTGCCGTATCGCGACACCGTTTCCCTAAGTTTCCCGGCCCCCGCGCCCGGGCAGTGCACCGTGGGTACGGCGCCTTCTGGTCCGACGCCAACGATCATCCCCCTACCGGAGCGTTTCTTTGCGGGCGGCGGGACGTCCCTGCGCGGCTTTGCGCTCAATCAAGCAGGACCGCGCGATGCCTGCACCGGCTTCCCGGTTGGTGGCCAGGCTATGCTGGTGCTCAATCAGGAATTCCGCTTTCCGATGCGCTTGCCGTTCGTCGGGACGTCACTTGGCGGTGCCATTTTCTATGACGGCGGCAACGTGTACAGCCGGCTGAGCCGGATCTCTTTCCGCACGATGCTGCCGCAGCCCAAATTTGCGCTGCAAAATCCGGCATCACCTGCGGGACCAACGAACGTGCCGGTGTGCGCCACGAATTGCACAAACGAACTCAATTATTTTGCTCACACCATGGGTTTGGGCGTGAGATATAAGACCCCGGTGGGTCCGATTCGCATCGATTTCGGCTATCAGCTCAATCGCCCGTCGTTTGTTATTCCGATTCCGTGTCCGAGCAATGCCGCGAATTGCCAGCTTGGCTCGCTGGGCCAGCAAGGCACAAGACTCCCCGGTTTCCAAATCTTTTTCAATCTGGGGTCGACCTTCTAATGCGGGGCCTGGCGAGTCGCGTTTTTCTGGTCTCGCTGCTCATCGTGAGTGCCGCGGGATTGCTGGTGGCGCAGCAGATCGTGGACCGCATTGCCGCGCGGGTTGAAAACGACATCATCTTATTGAGTGACATCCGGGTGCTCAGCCGCTACCAGCAATTCCTTGACGGAAAATCGGAGAGCGATGCCCAGATTCTCGACCGGCTGATCGATCAGTGGATGGTGCGAACCGAGGCCGATGTATCGCGTTTCCCGCACCCATCCGACACCGAGATTGACGGCAGCCTGGAGCGTCTGAGGAAGTCGTTCACCTCGGCGGAACAATACGAAGCAAGGAGAAAGCAGAGCGGGTTGAGCGAAGGGGAATTGCGGGGAATCGTAGCTGCGCAACTGTACTTGAACAGCTATCTCGACTCGCGGTTTCGCCCCGCCGTGCAAGTCGATCCCAAGGCCATAGAAGACTTCTATGAAAACACAATCCGGCCGCAGGCGAAGGGTCGCGGGCAGGAACCACCGTCGCTGGATGCCGCGCACGACCCCGTTCAGGAAGCGCTCGTCGAGCGAGGAATCAACGAGCAAGCAGAGAAGTGGCTGAAGGAGAGCAGGGCGCGCCTGCACATCGAGATTCTTCTGGATGGGGGGTCGAAATGACGCGCGAGACCCGCCGCCGGAAGTGGCGCTGGCTGCGTCACGTCGTCTGGATTCTCGGGGCAAAGATCTTTCTGATCGTCACGGGCCTGGTGATTTTCTTGGGCAGCGGCGCGGGCAACCCCTTGTTGAGCCGGCTGCTCATAAGCCGTTTGGAACAGATGACCGGCGGCAAGGTTGAGTTGCGCGCTCTATCAATTCAATGGCTCGCCGCGCGGGCAACCATAAAAGGTCTGGTGATCCACGGGAGGGAGTCCGCAGGGACGGAACCTCTTTTTGCCGCCGAGCAAGTGCAGGCGGGTCTGCAGATCGATTCCTTCTGGGGCCGCAGAATTTCGCTGAATGAACTCTTCATCGAGAAGCCACACGTGCACATCCGAGTTGAAAAAAGCGGCGCGACAAACCTGCCCGCGCCGGCGCGGCCTGCTTCTATAAATAAGCCATGGCCCGACACGCTATTCCAATTGCGCATCCGGCGCCTTCTGCTCGCCGACGGGTGGGTGCTCTACAACGACACAAAGACACCGATCACGGTACAGGGAGTAGATCTGCGGCTTGGGCTAGACGCCGCAGGCACGCGGGACCATCCTTTGTACCTCGGCAACCTTGACTGGCAGACCACGCAATTGACATCCAAGCGCTACGCACCCCTGCCGGTGAGTTTATCGGCGAAGTTCACGCTTTGGCGCGATGGCTTTGCGCTCGAGCAAGGGGTACTCAGCGCAGGGCACTCGCATCTCGATGCACAAGCGGAAATGAATAGTTTCTCGAATCCGCAGTGGAGTTTCCGGTACCGCGGCTGGATCGATCTTCTGGATTTTCGGGAAACCCTGCGTGAACCCATGGTGCCGACGGGGCGGGTCGATGCTGCCTTATGTGGACTTTCATGCGACCGGGCTCACTAGCCGGGGCAGCTATCGAATCGACAACCGTGGCCTCGAGGTGCCGGATTTTTTTGCCGGCGCTTTCGGCGGCAGGGTAACCGGCCGCGTGACGATGCGTTTCGATGGGCTGCAGTTTAGGGCGGACACTCATGTGCAAGATGTGCGGCTCGCGGCGGTCCTGCCGTCCATCGAACATCGCAACTTCCCGATCGACGAACTGCACTGGGATGGACAGATTACTGCAGACACGGTTGAAACCTGGAGCGGTCCCTTCCAGCACTTCGAAATCTCCGCGAAGACGGTGTGGGAAAATCCAGAACAACCGGCGGAGCACCATCAACCCGTGACGGCTGACTGGAAGTTCCGCTATCGTTACGATCCCAACATCCTGACAATCGATTCGGGGGAATTCGAAACGCCGTCGTCGCGAGGCAGCATCGACGGAATTCTTGCTCCGCGCAACTCCGCGCTGAATGTGCGATTCCAAACGGGAGCGATTGAAACCTACAAGGATTTCATTAATGCCCTCAGAGGCGCTGGGCCTCACTCTCCCGAGGCCGCAAAGCCGATCTCGGGCAGCGTAGGATGGGATGGCAAAATCGCCGGGGCCTCCGGGGGCCCTGCATTTCTAGGCCACCTACGCGGGGAGCGCGTGCGCTATGACGGCGTCTTCCTGGACTACCTCGACGGCGATCTTACCTACGCGCCTTTGGAATTCACTTTGGTGCGTGGTCACGTCAGACGCGGTGAGATGGAAACAGATATTGAGGCCAATCTTTCCCTGGCCAACTGGAGTTTTCTGCCGGAGAGCAACTGGACAGCCGAAATCAATTTCGAAAGAGTTCCGGTCGAAAGTATCGAGCCGTTGCTCGGGTTACGGTATCCGGTGAATGGATCGTTGACGGGCCAGTTTCACGGGCGGGGCACCCGGCGAAAACCCAGTGTCACGGGGCTCTTCGATCTCGCCGATGGCAAAGTGTATGGACTTTCCTTCAATCGCCTGCGTGGACAACTGAATGTCTCGCCGGATGAGGTGCGCATCGCGGACGCGGAGCTGCGATTCTTCCCGCCAGGAAAAGAAAACGGGCGCGGCGCGGGAATTATCACCGGATCGGCTGGTTACCGTCACGAGGACCAGACCATTTCCGCTGACCTCGTAGGTGCGGCGCTGCCGCTGGAAAATTTTGAGAAACTACAGTCGACGCGCCTGCCTGTGGGAGGGCAGGTGAGTTTCCGGCTGAAGGCCAATGGCCCGGTGAGAACACCGCTCGGCGATGGCACCTTTCGGGTCGTGGACCTCCGAATTGGCCAGGTGATTGTCGGCAGCTTCGACGGCAAACTGACGTCGGATAGCCGCCAGGCACAGCTCGAATTGGGCTCCGCCATGACCACGGGAGAGGTTAGAGGAGGCTGCACCCTCGGACTTGCCGATCCGTACCCGCTGAGCGGGAAGGTTTCGATCAAAAACATTAACCTGGACCCTTTCCTGCTCACCGCTTTGCACCTGAAAGAATTCAGCGGCCATGCCAACGCGGATGGCGATATTTCGCTAAATGGTTCGCTGAAGCAGCCCGAGAGCATCATCGTGGATGCCAATCTCTCGCGCCTCGCAATGAACTATGCAAACGTGCGGCTGGAAAACACGGGTCCCGTCCATTTCCGATCGACGAAAGACAGCCTGGAGATCGACCCAGTCACGCTGCATGGAGTGGACACGAATTTGCAGATTGCCGGTTCGGTTCAGTTTGCCGGGCGCCGCGGCGTCGGATTGCGCCTCAATGGCGCTCTGGATCTGCGGCTCATCAGTGGTTTTGCGCCGAATCTCGACGCACGGGGCCCGGCGCAAATCAACGCTTCCTTCGAAGGGACGCTGGACCGCCCGCGCATCACCGGCCGCGTGCACATCGAAAACGCCTCTGCCCGCGCTGCGGATTTTCCCACGGGGCTCAGCGCGATCAAGGGTGACGTGGTATTCGATGCCACGCGCCTGTACTTCGAGAATATGAGCGCAGAATCCGGCGGAGGGGCGCTGCATCTTTCCGGCAGCGTGAATTACGCGGAGAGCCCGCTTCGCTACGACGTCAGCGTTTACACCGAACGCGTACGGATTCGCTATCCGGAGGGCATGAGTTGGCTCGTCGGGGGCTCGCTCCGGCTGACGGGCACGCCCACCGCCGGGTTGCTCTCCGGGCGTGTAACCATCGAGCGCGTCACTCTCACACAAGGACTGGAAGTCGCGGGCATGTTGGTCCAAGCCAAGGAAGGAATCAGCAGCCCGGCCACCAGTTCACCGTACCTGCGCAACCTGCAATTTGACCTCGAAGCGCTCTCGGCGCCCGATGCGCGCATGGAATGGCCCGGCGCGGAACTCCACGCCGATGCGAATCTCCGCGTGCGTGGGACCTGGGAGCATCCCATTCTCCTCGGACACATCCACATCCTCTCTGGTGATTTGTATTTCGCGGGCAACCGCTACCGTGTTACGCGCGGAGATTTGAATTTCTCCAATCCCTTCCGCCTTGACCCGGTTTTGAACGTGGAGGCAACAACCACGATTCAGCAATATGAGATCACACTGAATTTCAATGGTCCGGCCAGCAAGCTCACACTGGCATATCGCTCCGATCCTCCCCTACCGGCCAACGACATCATCACATTGCTTGCTCTGGGGCAAACCAGCTCTGAAGCGACGGCGCGCAGCGGGGGTACATCCCAGAGCGGAACCGCGGGGGCCTCGGCGATTCTCTCGGAGGCGATTTCCAGCCAATTAGGCGGACGGCTGGAGCGCTTGTTTGGGATAACCCGGTTTCGCGTTGATCCGGGCCTCGCAGGAGTAGGCTCGACGGGCTCGGAACAGAACGCCGCGGCACGCATTACCGTCGAGCAACAGATTGCTCGTAACCTCACCATCACCTATGTTTCGAATGTGAGTTCGACGCAGCAACAGGTCATTCAAGTGGAATACAACGTGGACCGAAACGTCTCCATTGTCGGGCTGCGCGATCAGAACGGAACGTTTGGTATCGACATAAAAATCAAGAAACGCTTTCCGTAGCCGGCAAGAGTTTCTCGAATGGCGATTCGCCCTATTGCGGATCCTGTTGTTGCGCGGTTTGTTGCTGGGTTTGTTGTCCCTGTCCTCGCAGTTGTCCACGGCGCTGCTGCCAGCGGCCCTGACCATTCCCGAGCCGTGCCGACTGACCCATCTCCGGATTCTGCTGCTTCAATTCCGCCAGCGCATCTTTGGCGGCTTTGGCGCTCGCTCCGCGGGTGGCCGCCTGGATTTCGCGGCTGATCTTGGGCATCTCCACGGCGACTTTCTGCCCCAGGGGCGAGCCGTAAAACTGCAGCAACCCTTTGATTTCGTCATCCGTGAAGTGCTGGTCATAAACGGCTACGAGTTGAGCGGTTACCTCGTCGACGTCGAATTTCTTCTGGTAGCTGGCGGCGAACACATTCACGAACGCCCGGCCTTTGTCGTTGTTGGGCACGGAGGCGAGTAGCTTTTCCCGGGACTGTTCGATGGCAGTGTTCGCGCCATCCTGCACGAGGTCCCGCACGCCGACAAGCTCCATCAGCGAACGAATGTCTGCTTCTTTCGCCGGGTCAATGGAGGAATTTGCTTGTGGAGTCGCCGCGCTGCCCTCGACCGGGGTCGCGCCTTGTGGCGCTGCTTGTACGGGGTTCGGCGCCGCTCCCTGAATCACGAGGAAAAAAGTACCAACATAAATAATGACAAGTGCAAGGACCGCTTTCATGACCGCCTCCGTGGCGGCTTCGCCGGTGTTTGCGCCACGCATCCGATTTTAGGGAGAGCCGTGGAGTGGTGCGAGCAGTTCCGAGGACAGTCGTGCCGCGTCGTTTACCGGCCAAAGGTAATAAATTTCTGTTAGGATGCCTCGCCATGAACAAAACGGAAACGTCCGGAGGCCCATCCTTGGGAGGGCTTGCAGCGGCGAAGGTTGTGGAGCGAGAAGCGGGTCTCGAGCGCAACCTGACGCCGGGGCAGCTTGCCATGATAGGCCTCGGGAGCACGATCGGGACGGGCCTCTTTCTAGGAAGCGCTATCTCCGTGAAACTTGCGGGGCCAGCGGTGATTCTGAGCTTTGTAGGCGGGGCGTGTCTCGCGGTAACAATGATGTGGGCGCTGGCGGAGATGGCCGCAGCGCATCCGGCGGCAGGATCGTTTGGACTCTACGCAGAGATGTACTTGCATCTGTGGGCAGGATTTGCGGTTCGCTTGACCTATTGGTTCTCGATGATGGTAGTGGTGTGCAGTGAAGTTGTGGCCGCTTCTATTTATTGCACCTTCTGGTTTCCTACTACTCCGTCGTGGGTTTGGATTGGCGTGTTCTCTCTAGTGATTCTGTATGTCAACACCATGAGTATAGGAAATCTGGGAACTTTCGAGTACATCCTCTCCATGTTCAAGGTGTTAACGATTGTGGTTTTTTTGATTTTGGGCACCGCCCTGCTAACTGGCGTGGGCTTTCCCAGGCTAGGTCTTAGGAACTATACGGCGCACGGTGGATTTCTACCGAATGGATGGAAAGGTGTGGGGCTGGGTGTCATTTTGGGGCTCTTCAGTTTCTTTGGAATCGAAGTGGTGGGAAGCACGGCCGGTGAAGCAGCGGATCCGAAGGCCGCAGTACCGAAGGCTTTGCGGAGAACGCTCTTCGCTCTGGTGCTGTTTTATGTGGCAGGACTCGCGCTGGTGGTGGGAATTGTCCCTTGGCAACAGATCGGGCTGGGCGAGAGCCCTTTCGTTCGCGTTTTCAAAAGCGTTGGCATTCCCGGTGCCAGCCACATCATGAATCTAGCGGTGCTGACGGCGGCGCTTTCCAGCGCGGTGGCCAACTTGTACTTCGGGGCGCGGCTTGCGTTCTCGCTGGCGCGCGGCGGTTATCTGCCGGCGATTCTGGGACGATTGAGCAGGAAAGGCATCCCGGCGTTTGCCGTGCTGGCCTCGGCAGGGGGAATGGCCGCGGCACTCGCTCTGTCAGAGTACTTTAAGGATTCACTTTTCGTTTTCATGATAGGGCTCAGCACGTTTGGGGCCCTGTTGGCGTGGCTGATGACGTTATTGACTCACCTTGCGTTCCGTCGCTTTCACAAACAGCAGGCGAGACCATACCTTCAGTTGGGGCCGCCTGGGCCATGGGCGTCGCTCATTGGGGTAGCAGGGGTATCGGCAGTCTTGGTGTCAACCTGGTGGGTTCCCGGATTTCGCATTACCCTGCTGGCTGGCGCCCCATGGCTGGGGTTCATCACGGTGTGCTACTTTGTTTGGAGAAGGGCCCGATCCCGCACGCCGGTCCAGAGAGGAGCGCTCGATGGATGAACTCCTGAAGTGGCGCGGCGAATTTCCCATCTTGGACCGCGCCACCTACATGATCAGCAATTCTCTCGGCGCGATGCCTCGTCGCGTGTACAACGAGGTGCGCGCCTACGCCGATTCCTGGGCGGAACGCGGAGTTCGCGCATGGGAGGAGGGCTGGTGGGACATGGCCGTAGGCGTGGGTGACCGGATCGCACCGCTGATCGGAGCGGGCCGGGGCGAGATTTCACTTCATCAGAACGTTACGCTCACGCAGGCCGTGATTTCTTCCTGCTTCGACTTTCGCGGCCCGCGCAACAAAGTTGTAATGGTCGAGTTGGAGTTTCCCTCGATTCAATACTTTTACCACGAGCAACGCCGGCTCGGCATCCGCGTCGAAGTAGTTCCGACTCCGGACCACATTCGCATTGATCTGGATAAGCTGCTCGCAGCTATCGACGAAACCACGCTGCTCGTGCCGATTTCGCAGGTTCTTTTCCGCAGTTCCTCGATAGTAGACGCGCGTGCCATTATTGAGCGGGCTCACCGCGTGGGCGCGCACGTGATTCTCGATGTTTTTCAGGCCGCGGGATCGATCCCCGTCGACGTGCGCAGCATGGGTGTTGATTTTGCGGTGGGCGGAGTCCTCAAATGGCTTTGTGGGGGACCGGGTGTCGCGTACCTGTACGTCCGCGAAGATTTGCGCGCCAAGCTGCGCCCCGCGCTGACGGGGTGGATGGCGCACCGCCGCCCATTTGCTTTCGAAACCGGCGCCATCGATCCGCGCGACGACTCCTTCCGCTATTTGAACGGCACTCCGCACATTCCCGCACTCTATGCCTGCCAGCCCGGACTAGACATTGTTAACAAGGTCGGCATCGGAGCCATTCGGGACAAGTCCATGCGTATGACCGCGCGCCTCATCGACGGCGCTAGAACTCGCAGCTGGAGCGTGAACACCCCGGAAAGCCCCGCGGAGCGCGCCGGCACGGATTCGGTTGAACGCCCGCATGCCTATGAGGTTTGCCGGGAACTCCTCGCCCGGGACATCATCGTCGACTACCGTCCCAAAGCCGGCGTGCGCGTCTCGCCACACTTTTACAACCGAGAGGATGAATGCGACTTTACCCTCGCGCAGATGGAAGAGATCCTGAAAACAGGCGCATGGGAAAAACATGCCGCAGCGACAACGCATGCTTGAAAACAAAGATTACGCAACCCAGTGCGCGGAAATGATCGAAAAGCAATTGCGCCGGCGCGGCATCAGCGATGCCGCCGTGCTTGCGGCGATGGCGGCAGTGCCGCGGCACGAATTCGTGCGGGAGGAGCTGCGATCACACGCGTATGATGACCTCCCCTTGCCCATCGGCAGCGGTCAAACCATTTCGCAACCCTATATAGTTGCAGCCATGACCGCGGCGCTGCATTTACAGCCAGGCGAGCGGGTTCTGGAAATTGGCACGGGCTGTGGCTATCACGCTGCCGTGCTCTCACGTTTGGCCAAGGAAGTTTTCACCATCGAGCGGCGCCCGGAGCTTGCTTCCGCTGCTTCCTCCGCGCTTGCTCGGCTCGGCTGCCCCAACGCGCATGTGCACTGCGGCGACGGCACACTCGGCCTGCCGGAACTCGCTCCTTTCGACGCCATCCTTGTTGCTGCCGCCGCTCCTGCAGTTCCGAAGCCGCTCCTTGCCCAACTTGCCGAGGGCGGCCGCATGATTCTCCCCGTGGGAGATGCGGAACATCAGGAATTGCGGCTCATCGAAAAGCGCGGTGATGCCTTTCCCACTAAGATGCTGGAAGGCTGCCGATTTGTGCCGCTCGTCGGCTACCATGGTTGGCAGGAACCTTCGTAACGATGAGCCCAACGGTCCCCGATCTTTCCATTATCATTCCCTCATACAATGAGGAATCGCGCCTTCCGGCCACGCTGGAGCGGATTGCGGCGTACCTTTCGACCCATGGGCGTGAAACGGAAGTCCTGGTCGTGGACGACGGCTCGAAAGATGGCACGGCTGCGGTGGCGGAAAGCTTGCGCGACAAGATTCCGTCGCTGCGCGTGATTTCGAACGGTGTCAACCGAGGCAAAGGTTACAGCGTGCGGCGCGGCATACAGGAAGCGCGCGGCCGCATCGCACTTTTCACGGACGCAGATCTCTCCGCGCCGATTGAGGAAGCCGGCAAGCTCATTGACGGTCTGGAGACCAATGACCTGGCCATCGGTTCTCGGGCCATGGACCGCAGCCTGATCACCGTGCACGAATCCCCCTTCCGCGAATTCGCCGGAATCATTTTCAACAAGCTTGTGCGAAGCATTTTGTGGCTGCCGTTCGTCGATACACAGTGCGGTTTCAAAGCCTTCCGGCGCGAGCGTTGCGGCGTCATCTTCGAGCAGCAGACGATTGAGCGATTCGGGTTCGATCCCGAGTTATTGTACCTGGCGCGGCGTCATGGCTTGCGCGCGGTTG
>QHZC01000100.1:2920-3609 GCA_003224515.1 Acidobacteriota bacterium | reverse complement strand
GCCCATCCCCATCGACGCTCGCGCCGCCGATCATCTCCGCTACATCCGCGAAACGATGGAGAGCGCCGCCGAATTTACCGCTGTGCCCGGCTGGGGCGGCGTGGCCATGGGGGTCACCGCGCTGGTGGCCGCGTTTGCGGCCTCGCGGCAGACCACGCCTCGCGCCTGGCTGGCCGTCTGGCTGATCGAAGCCTTTGTCGCCGTGGCCATCGCGGCACCCGCTGCGGCTACAAAAGCGCACCGCGCCAACTCCGCGCTTTTCTCCGGGCCCGGGCGCAAATTCGTTCTTAGTTTTGCACCACCGATTGTCGTTGGCGGCCTTTTGACCTTCGCTCTCTATCACGCCGACATCCTTGCCGCCCTCCCGGGTGTTTGGCTCTTGTTGTATGGGACCGCCATCGTTACCGGTGGGGCGTTTTCCGTTCGCGTTGTGCCGGTGATGGGTTTGTGCCTGATGTTGCTCGGCGGCGCAGCGCTTTTCGCTCCGGCAGTTTGGGGAGATGCGTTTATGGCTGCGGGCTTTGGGGTCGTGCAGATCGGCTTCGGCTGCTGGATCGCCCGGCATTATGGAGGCTAGCAGGAAATCGCATGGCTAAGTCGTCTACAGCGCATCAAGAACGTCTGCAGCGGTCACGCGAGCGGGGCACCTCCTTGGAAGCCATCCGCAATCCGGCGCGGGAAACCGCCCC
>QHZC01000100.1:0-2892 GCA_003224515.1 Acidobacteriota bacterium | reverse complement strand
AAGAGGCCAATTATGTGGTGTGCACGAAATCTTTCGACGGGCGGTTGCCGAAGACCGAATACCGCCTGACGGCAGCGGGGCGGCGGGCGCTTCAACGCTATCTGAATCACATGGAAGCGCTGATCCGCGCGACCCGCGAAGGCTGAGCGGCAAAAAAATTTGGCTTTATACTTTGTAATGCAGAGTAGTTTATGATGATTACTCCGCGGCGGAGAAAGAACATGCTCATGCCTCATCTCACTTTACGGCAGATTCCCGCGGCGCAGCCGGCCATCGCCCAGGCTCCGCGGCTCCACGTAGGGATCATTTCGGACGGCAATGGCCGCTGGGCCACTTCACGAGGTTTGCCCCGCTCCGCAGGTCATCGCGCGGGAGCGGAGGCTGCACGCCGCGTCATCGAGGCTGCGCCCCGCATCGGCATTCATACCCTGACGCTTTTTGCGCTTTCCTCCGCGAATTGGAAGCGTCCCGCTGCCGAGGTCCATGCGATCTTGCGGCTGCTTCACGAATACCTTCTTACCGAAACGACGCACTGCATCGACGAAGGTGTGCGGCTCAGCGTCATCGGGCGCCGCGATCGCTTGCCCGCCACGCTCCGCCAGGCCATCGCGGATTCGGAGGCCGCCACGGCAAAGGGCCCGCGACTGCACCTTCGGCTGGCGATGGATTATTCCGCCCGCGAAGCCATCTATCAAGCGGCCTGCCGTTTTTACAAAGTCACCGAACTCTCGCCCGAGTCTTTCAGCACCGTGCTTCAAGAAGTCCACCGCGGGGGTTCGACGGAAGTCGATTTGCTGATTCGCACCGGCGGCGAGCAGCGGCTTTCCGATTTTCTCTTGTGGGAATGCGCCTTCGCGGAGTTCGTGTTTCTGCAAAAACGCTGGCCAGACTTTACCGCTGCGGATCTGGATGCGGCGGTGAAGGAATTCAGCAGACGCGAACGCACTCGCGGCGCGTTGCCGGATGCCATCGCGGGTTAGTTTGAATCAAGCCAGGGAGGAGATCGGAATTCATGCCGCACTTTGCCCCGTTCGTGGTGCTCCTCTTCCTTGGCAGCTTCTTGTTGATGGGTACCAGTTTGCTCGTACTGTTCTACGGGGGCGTTCGCCGCTCTTCGCTCTTCACAAGGCTCGGTGTCAGACAGCCTTTGCCCGCCTCCGTGGCAACTCACCGAGCCGCTCCGGCCTGGAGAGTCCCAAACGACGGATTTCGTCTTTGAGGCCCCCAGGGATGCTCACGGACTCCGACTTTTGATCACCGAGGACGACCCCGAAACCCGGCTGGTCATCGGTCATGAAACCAGCCTCGGGCACAAGAAGATTTACTTTGATGTCGATTCGGCCCAGCGGCTGACCGGAACTGCCCGATAAATTACTCACAATAATCAGGTTCGAGTGCCTCCCGCATCCCTTCCCTGACATTTCACCCGGCTCGGTCGTCTATATTCCAGGAGCCAGGAATGGGAACTATGGGACTTGCGCTGCCCTGGAAGGCTAGAATCTCTTCCACGCCGCGCGAACGGGGGAAGCGAGTGGAACCTTCCGAGCACTTTGCCGGCGGCCCCAGTCCGGCCGCCGTGGATGCCCTCAGCGAGGATGCCGCTCTGGCCGCTGCCTGCCGGTCCGGCGATCTGCGCGCCTACGAGCGTCTCTACACCGTGCATGGCGCGCGCATGAAAAATCTTGCGCGGAATGTTCTTGGCAACCCCATGGACGCCGAAGATGCCGTGCAGGAGACGTTCCTGAAAGTGCAACGCAGCATCGCCAGCTTTCGCGGCCAATCGAGTTTCGTCACCTGGACCTACCGGATCCTGATCAACACCTGTTACGACGCACGGCGCAGCCGGCTGCGCAAGAAGGAAGTCGCGAACGATGATTCCGAACAGACGCCAGGTCTCGAGCCCCGCGCGCCTGGAGCACATCCTTCCCTCCGCATGGCGCTCGAACGCGCGCTAGCCAAGCTCACGAAACACCAGCGCGATGTTTTTCTTTTGTACGAGGTCGAGGGTTTCCGTCATGCGGAGATCGCCGGCATGCTGGAGATGACCGAGACGGCTTCGAAGAACACACTTTTTCAGGCCAAGAAGAATCTTCGCCTGATGCTTGAGCCTCCGCGCAGCAGCGCCGCAGAGGTACGGTGAAAATCATGAATGTCACCTGTAACGATCGCGATCGGATTTTCGAAGATGGCACGCCCGCGGAATGGGCGGCGCTGGAAGCACATACCGCTTTCTGCCCGCTGTGCGCGGAGGAGGTTCGCGCCTGGAAATCGCTGAGCGTCGCGGCGAAAGAGCTGCGCGACTACTCGGACAGCCCTTCCTTCTGGCCGCGGATCGAGCGTGTACTCGCCAAAGAGGCGGCGCGAAATGCGCCGCGCGCCGAGCGCAAGGGTTGGTTCTCGTTCCTGCTAGACCTTTCGCCGGCATGGCAAACGGCCCTGGCGGGCGCATTGGTTCTGATTCTGACCCTCTCCGCAGGCCGGATCTATCTTCGCCGTCCATTCCACGGGGGCGGTACGGTAGATCCGTCGCTTTTAAAGAGCCAGGCTCTTAAGGAAGTGGAAAGCGCGGAAACGGCGTACGAACGTGCGATCGACAAACTTGCAGCGGAGGCCAAGCCGCACCTTGAGAGCCCCGCGACTCCGCTGCTCGCCAACTATCAAGAGAAATTACTCCTTTTGGATAGTGCCATCGCGGAACTGCGCGTGCAGGCGGGAATGAATCCATCGAATGCGCAACTGCGCTACCAGTTGCTTGCCATGTATCAGGAAAAGCAGCAGACGCTGGAGGAAGTTTTGGAGGCTAAACGACAATGATTCGTATTCCATCCATTTTCCGGAGAGAGCCGTTGCGTTTCGCAGCCGTTGCTGTACTGCTCTCCGTGATGCTGCTCT
>QHZC01000575.1 GCA_003224515.1 Acidobacteriota bacterium | reverse complement strand
TCCTATTCGCGTGCCCTGATACCGCCCGAGAATGGGATTTTCGGAAGGTGGCTCGCTAGCGTGTCTCGGGCCGGAACGCAAACGGCGCCCTGGCTTGCTACAATCAGCCCTTTGCCGTTCACATTCGCTCGAACGATCATGGCGCGCGT
The DNA here is from genome assembly GCA_003224515.1 of Acidobacteriota bacterium. Lineage (GTDB taxonomy): Bacteria > Acidobacteriota > Terriglobia > Acidiferrales > UBA7541 > Acidiferrum. The sequence goes on along the minus strand of QHZC01000575.1, from coordinate 3,554 downwards.
CTTCATCACGGGTTCCGCCGACGGCCTCGGACGCCTGGCGGCTCACCTTCTCCTCGAACAGGGGCACCGCGTGCTCCTGCACGCTCGCCACAAGAAAAGAGGAGAAGAGGCGCTTTCCGCCGCGCCAGGGGCGGAAGGTGTGGTCGTGGGCGATCTGCGGAGCATCACCCAGACTCGCAGCGTGGCCGAACAAGTAAACCAGCTCGGCGCGTTCGACGCGGTGATTCACAACGCGGGAATCGGGTATCGAAACTCGCAGCGAAGCGCAACCGAGGACGGCGTGCCCGAAATGTTTGCCGTCAATACGCTCGCACCCTACATACTCACCGCACTCATCAACAGGCCGAAGCGCCTGATCTACCTTAGCTCCGGCATGCATCGAAGCGGCGATACCACGCTGAAGGACCTCGCGTGGGAGCATCGTCCGTGGCGGGGCGAGCAGGCGTATTGCGATAGCAAACTACACGATGTGCTGCTGGCGTTCGCGGTCGCCCGGTTCTGGCCGGACGTCTTCTCCAATGCGCTGGAGCCCGGTTGGGTGGCTACGAAGATGGGCGGTCAAGGGGCGACGGACGATCTGGACGCGGGGCGCCGCACTCAGGTATGGCTGGCCTCGACCGATGAGCCTGCCGCCAAAGTGACCGGCGAGTATTTCTATCACCTAAGGCCGCGTGCGCCGCTTCCCAGCACTCGCAACGTGGAGCTTCAGGAGAAATTGCTCGAATCTTGCGGGCGCTTCTCCGGCGTGGTTTTCGCATCAGGGCCGAAGCCGCACGGGCGATCCTAGGAATTTCGTGGGGATTGGGTATGGAACTGCGGGTCAAGCACTTTGCGGGCGGTTTCGGCTCCAAAGACCGGCAGGCGAGGATCGGTGAGGAGCCCCAGTTGCTTGAGCACTGAAGCCTGATCCCAGTAGATGTGCTCGTGCGCGAGTTTTCCTTCTCGAAATCGCACGATGGCGACCAGCGGAACTTCCACGTGCCGACCGGTGGGAGCGATTCCAGGCAGCATCCAGGGAATTTCCTGCGTATGCGTGAAGGAGAAGATCATCTCATCGACCAGTTGATTTTCGCCGACCGTGCGCGACACAGGAGTGAGTGTAGTATCGTGCGGCATGGCGGGGATAAAGTCGCGCGAATAGAACGTGCGCAAGGCTTTTTTCCCAAAGCCTCCGGTCAGCACGGGCACGTGGTTCACGTAGGCATCTTCGACCATGGTGGCTAGCGTTGCTTCCGGGTTTCGCGTGACGAATTCGTGGGATGTGTGTTCTTCCCACAGACGGACAAGGTCGGCTTCTCGCGTGGCCGGGGATTATATGTGTCTTCGGCGAGCGAGTCACGCAAGGGAAGCGGCGCAGGTTTTCCGCTGCTATGGCTTCATCAAGGATCTATCCGGCGGAGAATTTTTACTGCGACCTCGAGAAGGAAGTGTCCGTAAGTGGGCCTGCAGCCAGTTTGCCGGGTAGGAACGAGGCGCGGACCGGGTTTCGAATGATGCCGACGTTTCCTCGTTCCCCCCTAAAATTCCGTAAGGCGGGTTTTACCCGTTACGGCTTCAAGGCCGGTAGATCGGGCCGGGACCTTCCCGTCAAACGCAAGATCCTTGCGTCATACGGTTTGCCTCCGCCCTTCGTGCACTCCGCTTCCCTGCGCCGTGTCCTCGTTCGGAGTCGAGGGGCGCGGTGCGCTTGTGCACCTCCGTAGCAAGCGGCTGTTGCCGCTTTACCCCAGGGGCCCTCGCTCCGGTCCGGGTTATAGTGTCCCGGTCCATCAGCACTTAGTCAGCCCCATCCGCCCCACTCGCAAGCACATCTCGATTTCACCGACACGGCTTATACAAGATGTCCTCGCTGTACGTCGTACCTCAACGCCTAGGCGACCCACGAGTGGTTCCGTGCTTTCGTTGGCTGTTCTCTATCGGCATGTCGCCCTCCAAGACCCCGGGAAGCCGGTCGGCTGCTCCTACCCAGTCCTTCACCGACCACACTGGCCTTCGACCTTTCCGGACGGTCTCGGCGCTTCCATCACCCTCCACCCTCCGATTCTCGTGGAGGAGTCGATTTCGAGGCTTAACTACGGTTCGCATGCGCTACAACCTGCCGACTTGCTTGCCCTCCTGTCGGAGACCAGGCTCTCGCCCAGCCTACGGGGACTTTTACATCCGGGCTTTCGACGGATTGGTCGCCCGCACCCGCCGCCGGATATCACTACAGTGGCAACTGGGCAAGTTCCACCGGCGGGATTTACACCCGCTAGAACGCCAAGCATCGCTGCAGCCGGAAACCCGACTTTTCAAGCAAAGACTCGGAGCATAACGTAGAAGCCATGCTTGCCCACGCCGTGGTTGGGGTCTACGGTGATCTTCAGGGAGTCTCCATTTAGTTGACCGGAACTTATCAGGAATTGGCCCGAGTCTTACTCAGCCGCAAAGCGCTACAGGCTACGAGAGACGCAGCGTCTCCCTTATTTTGCGTCCTGTGGAGTATCATCGCGCGATGGGATGGCTTACCCGCTGGCAAGATCGGCAACGAGAACTGGCGGCAGGCGTCGATGCTGACCTCGTCGAAGCCAACCGCAAAAGATGGAAGCTTTCGTTCTGTCTGTCTGTTCGTTTTCGCCCTTCTTTTAACTGGCTGACTATGGCCTGCTTCGTGGCGGGCCTACTTTTAGCCGAATGGGCGGGTGCCGAGAGCGGTTTTCTGAATAGCTCCAGTCGCCCAGAGCCGCCATCCATATGGAAGTTCCGTTCGCGTCGTTAAGGCTTCGAGCGTGAGATTGAGGAGCATGCCGTACCAGATGAGCATACCGAGCTGAATGCTGAGTTCGATGATCATTATGACCAAGCTGAGTACGAAGCAAAAGTTTCCGGACTGATTCGAGCGTTTCTCCATCGCCGTGCGAGTCGGTCGTAACCGTATCGAGTAGGTCTTCGTTGCGTTTGAACGAGACCGCGTCCTCGTTTCAGGGGGGGCGTTTCTGAGTGCTCGAGCCGTGTGATGCGAAAGTATCACCCACGGTTCTTAGAGGGCTGGGCGACCGTAAGGTCGCCGGCTACTCGGCAAAATCCGCACTGTAATTCGCGTTCGGAATCAGTGGCGGGTTGGAATTCTTGAAATTCTTGGTGGGACGAATGCACCTGCTTTTTAAGCACCGGTGTCCATCTCCAACAACGTCGAAATCGGTCACCACTATGGCGTGCCACGCCGCGATCTTTTTCTTCGTCCTAAGCCAGGAGAGGATCTCCGCTGGCAGGAAGTGGGTGCAGATGACGATGTCAGGTTGTTGTTCTGATGTGGGCAGCCGCGGTCTTACTGGTGGGTGGCATCGGTTTTTCGCGTATCTATCCTCAAGTAGCAGCCCATTCGCGCTTGACATTTCTGTGGTGCAATTCATCCACGAACCCACTTGTTGGAAGAGGGAGTTGCGATCCGCTGTAACAATCTTCCGACGCTGGCCTACAAAATCGACCGGCTGCTCGATGATCCTGTGCGGCTCAAAGCAATGCGAGCTAAGATACAGGTGCTGGCTCATCCGTGCGCCGCCCGCGACGTTATC
>QHZC01000574.1 GCA_003224515.1 Acidobacteriota bacterium | reverse complement strand
GTTTTTCCCCAAGAAAAGAACGGCCGGGCCAGACTCGACGAGAAAGAGAACTTGCGCCGGTTCCTCGATGGCGGCGAAGCCGGTAAGGGGCTGCTCGACCCCATTATCGAAGACACGGAAGTCTTCGCGACGTAGGCCTTCGACGAAGTGACCGCTGTGATCGGTGACAATCACTCCGACATTGACGCGGTCAACGCCGACGTGAATCGTTTGCCTCGGCTCCGGTGGCTTTCCCTGAGTCTCGGCGAAGGAACACAGCCACGAGGCGAGAAAAGTTCATCGCTCCGCTATTCAACCCACTGGTCCCAATGGATGCCCTTCGAATCCTTCCACGAGACGCTCGAAGAGTAGTGGAGATGCCGTGAGAAGACTTGGGGATGGATCTGCGTGAGCCAGTCGGGGGCGGTGGACGGCACCGCGGGCACCGCGTTTTGAGAAGAGTTCACGGTTTTTGCGACCGGGCTCTTCTTCGACTCTTCGATCCAACGATCCTTTAGTGCCTGCCAATCGACTTTCTGGAAGTCGAAATAACTTAGACCATTGAGTTTTTCCGGGAATTTGGCGCGGCCGGCCTGAAACTGTGGCAAGCTGGCAAGGCCGGCGGTGGTGGAAGCATGTGGGTGATAGGCAAGCACGTCGCGAAGGGTTTCGATGCGATTGGCGCCGAGAATCATGTCCTGAGTAACCGCGAGATTAACAAAATTCCACTGCGCGACCCCGACGCTGCCCTGCTTTCCCCTGAGGGAGACTTTTAGGAAAGTAACGTCGCCTTCATTGCGCTCCGAAGTGATCTGACCGCTAAAGACGGTGCGCATGAGCTTGAGAGTCTCCGGCTTCTTTCGAATGCCAAAAAAATAGACCTGTTTCGTGGAGTCCATCGACGCGCTGGTTTGCATCGAAGCAAATTCTCCGCTCAAAAATCCAAGCGCATCCGGCACGGGCATTCCCAACCTCTGCTGTGCGATCGTGTCAATCAGGTCGACGTTGCCCTGCTGCGTCTGCGGAAAGGCCGCTCGCGCCACGCGTTTCACCGTGTCGTACATGCCCTGTAAATTGAGTTGCGCAGAGGTGTAAGAAACAGCATCCACCGGCACGAAGGAGAGGGAAGCAGGCGAGGACTGTCCGGCGGACCAGATATCAAACGGCGTTCCAGGAGTTGCATCTCCCAGGATCGCGGCCTGCACGTGGGTTCTCGCTCCTTCGAATGTGATGTGGCCGCTGACGGAGTGCACAGCATCGAGCCTGGCAGCATCGAGCAGCGGGCGGACCTGGAAGGTTCCTGCTTTCGAATCGGCCGCAAGATTCTCCAGGTCGGGAATGCGCAGAAAAAATTCGATCAAGCCGCTGCCGAGATTCGCTTGCGCTTCCTGATACGCGGCTGACTGAGTTAGTGATGCCGCCCCCGAAACTTTGCCATCGAGGCGGCCGAGGATTTCTTCCATGACGAATCGCTCACCGGCGCTGACGGCGTACTTGCCGTGCTCGGCCCAATAGGTGGCGCCGCTCTTGCCTTCCGCCTTGAGGACCTGTACGCCTCCGATGGTCACTTGCGAAAGTCGCGGCGCTTCCTTTTCGTCCGTGCGCATTCGCAGGATGGCTTTCGAAAGCAAAACTTCCTTCCCGGTGCGGTCGTACACAAAAAACATGCCGTTCCACGCCGGTTTCGAATCCGGCGCGCCGCCGGCATTTGAAACGGTGCGCTTCGCAGGTTCACTCAGATAGCCAACCGTGAATGAATTTTCCAGAAGCGCCGCATATTCCTGGACCTGTTCGGGCGTGAGCTTCGGCTGGCCCGATTTTTCTGTGGAAGAGCTGAGCATGCCCGAAGCGATCGCCGAACGCACGGGAGCAAAATCCGGATCGTCCCAAAGGGCGAGGAGGGAGTTTGCCTTTCGAACGTCAGGGGAGGGAACGCCGTGCCAGATCAAGTAGAAGGCCGTGCGCGCGGACATTTGTGCGGGCTCGAGCGGGGCTTGCGCGCGCGTCGGAATCGCCCCCGAGGCAACAAGGAGAGTTGCAATCGGCAAGAGGATGCGAAGGCTCAGTACTTTCATCGGGATGCTCCACGACAAATGGTCAAAGGAAAAGCACTAACTTTTAATGCTAACGCGGCGGGCGAAAGGACAGAAGCACCGTCCCACGCTGAGTTTCCAGAACGCGGAACAGGACTTCATTGCGTTTCAAATTCAATTGCGAAGAAAACTTAACCGAGCGTGCAGCCTTTCGCCCGGCTCGCCCTAAACGGCCGCGGCGCGCGGTTAGGGTTTTGTGGGAGTAGTAGTAGGTGACGGCGTCGCGGCGTCGGCCGGAGGAGCGGCGGCGCCGCCTTCCTTCGGGGTCGCGAGGTAGCCGGTAATCTGATTTTTGCCGACGTCGAGAACGACAATTTCGTATGGGGCCATGCGAGAGCTGCCTTTTACATAGAACTGAACGGGCTCGCCGGAAGTTTTATCCTTCTTTTCGATGGTTTTGTCGTCGGCGATGACCGTCACCGTGTATTTTGCTTTTTTCGGATCGGTCTTGTTGAGAGTAACCTGCACCGGGCCGACGCGTTGCGGCGCTTTGGATTTCTGGATGGTGAACTCGTAATAGTTACGGTCGCCGCGGCGCTTCAGATCTTCTAGGTCATCGCGACTGTGCGCGATGAGGCCGCTCATGACGTTCATATCGCCAAGGCTGCGCTCGAGTTTGCCTTTGGTGGCTTCCAAATCGGTCTTCGTCGCTTCGATGTCTTTCTTGGCGCCCCCCACTTCCGTAGCTACCGCGCCGATCTTTTCTTCGCTTTCCTTCTGGACCTGGCCGAGCTCCGCGCTGAGCTTCTGATCGGAGGCTTGCTGTTCCTTGCGGATGGATTCGGCGCGGCTCTTGGCCTGCGCGAGCTCCGACTGCGTCAGGCCCACTCGCTGCGTGGTGATTTCCATCTTGCTCTTCAAATCGGCGATGCGTGAATTCGCCTGGTCGAGTTCCGCGGTGAGGACCTTGTTCTCTTTCTGCTGCTCCGCGAGGTCCTGGCTCAGGCGGGACTGCGCGGAATAGCCGGCAATGCCCAGCGCGGCCAGCGCGGCAATCACGACGCCAAACAGCACGGAGATCCACCTCGGCGTGCCCGTCGATTCGTAGTTATATGACTCCTGCGGGCTTGGTATGTTTGGAGAAATGCTCATTCCCCCTCCTCAGTGATAGTCGTCATCGTGAACGAGGCCCCGAAAGGGAATTATCGCTTGCAATTGCCAGTCTGTCCACCGCACCCATGTAGTGGCCGGTCTTTCGCGTTTCCTGCGGTCCGGCGCTCCTGTCGGGCAGACTCGCGGTTTTCCCGCTCCCGCCCCGCCTCGGAAAGTAACCCCAAGCGCTCGAACAGACTATGATCTCCCACGATTTGTTTGAACAAGCCTCCAAGAAAATCGACGGCGTTCAGCGACAAGCAGCAGACGTTTCTCGACTTCGTGCTCGCACACTACGCGAAGGAAGGCCTGCAAGAGTTGCATCGGGAAAAACTAACGCCGCTCCTGCGGCTCAAATACAACGATTAACGATTCCCTGGCCGATGCCGTTGCCGACCTGGGCAGGCCCGAAGAGCTTGCAATCCTTATTCTCAGGCTTTCAGAAATATCTCTACATCCTGAGCGACCATCGGGAGACGAAGGATTCTTCCCCCATGTTTGTCCCCATCTCCAACCCTCGTTTATCCGCTAAATCGTTTACCAGCGTGGGCCGTAAGGCCTCGGCGTTTTAGGCCGGGGATATAAGGCCCTCTTGATTTCTTGGCTGTATGGAAATTCCTCTTCGTCCAAAAGACCTTTGGGCGGGCAGCCCAAAAGTGAAGCCTCTTCGTGGTCCTCGTCTGAAGTAAGGCGTTGTGGAACCCACCGAAGCCGTCCCGCAAAACCGGCGGTACGCCGTAGGAATCCTCTTGCATTCAGGGAGAGGAGGATGTCAGCATCCGCGGGTACGAACTGTTTACTGCTTAACAATTAAATCGCGTAAATCGCGCTTAGAACTCCTGTAAAAAGCGCACTTGCGAGCCACCCCCAAGCCACTGAAAACAAAGCCACTTTAAGTCTGCAGAATCCGCACTCTCCTGTAACCTTTTGGGCGAGGTTACAAGAAACACCGGGGGGTGTGGGGAGGTCAGGGTCAGGTGGTCCAGAGGATATCGAGCTTTTTCTCAACCTGGGCGAAGTTTTTGTCGCTGGTGGCGAGTGAGGCTTTGCGATAGGCGGCCAGGGCCACGCGCTTCATCGCTCGCGCTGGTCCCGCAGGGCCTCAAGCGGATGCTTTGCCCTTGAGCGACCCGCCCTTGGACTTGGTGTCGGTCTTGGGCCAGCGGGCGAAGATGGAGGTGGTGAGGCCGCCGCGGGGAGTGAATTCGCCGCTGACGACGCACCACTCGGGGCGGACGGCTCTGACGATGTCGCAGAGAATCTTGTTGACGGCGTTTTCGTAGAAGATGCCGAGGCTGCGGTATGCGAGGAGATACATTTTCAGGGCTTTCAGCTCGATGCAATCTTTTTTCGGCATGTATTGGATAGTGATGGTGCCGAAATCGGGGAGACCGGTCTTGGGGCAGACGGAGGAGTATTCGGGGAAGCGTGTGGTAATGACGTAGCTGGGAAATTGATTGGGCCAGGTCTCGAGCGCGGGCAATTTTGCTTGGATGCCGGCGCGGGCGTGCTCTGCGGTGTAGTCGGGCATGAGTGCTCCTCGAACTTTATTGTATCGCGACGAGGGCCTCACCAAACGAAGAGCACCTCTTGCCGAGGCCGGCCATGCCTCTTGCGGACTTCCGCGCATTTCGCCTATTCTTGTCGAGGAGAGCGCCAATCAGCACCAGCACGATAAGCTGTCCCGTTTGTCACAGTGCGAACAGCCGGCGTTCCAAGCGGCGGTCGGTGCTGGACTATCTCTTCAGTCTTGCGGGAATCCTGCCGTGGCGCTGCGAATCCTGCGAGTTGCGATTTCACGCCCGCCTGATGCCGTTTCGCACCTTGTTCTATGCTCATTGCGGGATTTGCGGCAACCTCGAATTGCAGCGCATTTCTGCCGAGCATGTGCCAGGCGTGACAGCAGTCCTTGGGCGTATCCTCGGGCTTCCGGCGTTGCGCTGCGAACCCTGCCGGCATAAGTTTTTTTCGATGCGACCACTGCGAAGGGAAAAGCGGGCCGCGGCGGCGGCGTAAAGCGAGTAGAACCAGGGCGGAGGCATTGGCACCTTAAATTACGCTAGAAAAGTCAGGGTTTAAGATCTGGGAGTGTGCGATCAAAGACGGATTATCGACACAATGATGCTGCTTTTGCTGGCTTCATTCATGGTGGTGTTTCCGAGCGCAAGCCTCAGCGCTGCAGCAGGCGACCCCTTTCTTCTTGGAGTTCTTGGGCGCTACCAATCGGGATGCGACGACGGTTCCCCCTATGGCGATAAGGAGAAATACGAGCACTCTAAATGGCACGTTCACTGGTGACAGGAGCTTTAGTTTTTCCGTCATTTCCGCAGACGCTCGAAGGGGAGAGGATATTGCGCGAACCCGCGACAGCGAATGGTCCCACGGTACTGCCGCGCCAGTACTTTCGGCAGTGCGGCCAACGCACTAAATGGCTCAGCTACCCCACAGTTTACCTACCGTTTGACAATGTGCGTTGGCTCGGAAATAGGAAAGAAATTGAGGAACAAACAAAGACTTGGGATAAGAAGACGATTGTTGACCGCGAAAGCGATTTGCAGAATTGGGTGGAGCTGTTCCGCCAGTTCGTGTCCCGAAATCTCAAAGGTCTTTGCCTACGCGAACAACCGCTCTGGATTTCGCCCGAGCACAGTGAAATTGTTCCACCGGCTATGCAGCAGGTGAAGTATCGGGAGGCAGCGCGGTATCGAGTCAATTCGTTGAACGGCTTAACCGTCCGTATGTCCCCGGATTCAGGATTAAAGCATGCTCTGTGTATTTACGAGGTGCTGTGTAAAAGAGGGAGCCGTGGTTTTCAAAGAGGAGGTCGCAGTCGAAACGACTTGCCTGTTGTACTTCTTGCCTTGTTTCGTTTGTGGGGTTCAACGGATGCTCCTTCGAGCACCCGTTTCGATTCCGGTGGAACCACCGTGGTGGGATTTCAGCAAACTCCGCTGCCGCTCTTGATACTCCTATAAGGATACCTTAAGCACGGCCCTTGAACATCAGTACGGCAGTTCTACGCGTACTAGGGGTCGTGCATTTGCGACTGTCGATGTGGGTCCGAGGTATGCGAGGCCATCCGGCCAATGCCGTTCCCTTCCTGTTTCTAATTAACCAGGCGTCATATACTATGACCCTAGCGGAACGCTTGCTCCTAGCCCGACCGGGTCTCTAAAAGCGGCCCGATTCCGCAATCGGACTCTTCGCGAACGAAAGGATTTTATGCGAGGAAAAATCTCAGAACGCGGAAGCGTTCTCTTGTTTGAAATGCTTATAGTCACTTCCATTCTAGGCGTGCTGCTTGTCATGTCCGCCCCTTCGTTTATGCATCTGCGAATGTCGCAGCAAGCCAATCAAGCACTCTCTACGCTCCGCGCAATCCAGAATGCAGAAGCGTATTATCTCCAGATTTATCACAATGGCTATGCAGACCCCGGAGTGCTTGCTGGAACGGGAATTGCCGTACCCGCAACGTGCGATGCGCCTTTACTTCTCGGTGGAGCACAGGCGCAAACTCAAACTAATGGCTACTTCTTTCAATTCACACCTGGCCCGGCTCCCGCAGTTCTAGGAGTGGGTTGCACGGCTCCCGGCTCAACAACTTTCTCGCTGACTGCGAATCCGGCAAGCGGACAAGGGCGGAGTTTCTTCGTAAATGAGTTTGGCGTCATTCATTACTCTGACGGCGGTCCCGCGAATAGCGCAAGCCCCGCGTGGTTTTGGTAGGGATAAAGCTCCCCTAACCCGGGACTTGGCGGAAAACTAGCTTTGACGGAATTGCCTATTCTTCAGACATGGGCGAGTTGCAATTTGAGCTGCTGCTTGCTTTCGGCGAATTATTTCTTGAAGTGCTTTTCGAATTCGCAGGAGAGGCCCTCCTGGACCTCGCCCTAGGTGCGATAGCTGAAGTTTTCGAAACGTCTCGCTTTACAAGCCCGGTGCTTGAGTCGGTAGGCTATACACTCCTAGGTGCTTCGGCGGGCGGATCGAGCCTTTTCATCGTTCCCTATCCGCTTGTGCACCCATCAAGACTTCAACTTCTGGATGCGCACCGTTTGGCTGTGGCTCAGATGTGGCCGTTCCTCACTGCCAGTTTGCTGCGGAGCCCATGTTTTCGCAGGCTTGTCCCGACGAGCCCTCCGCGATTTCTCCTCACCACTGTTTCCCACTCAGTCCCATCGGTTCCTCGTGATTCTTCCGGCCTGAGCCCAGAGGTTCTCTTTCGCCCTCGCCGGGCCGGCGCCAATCGCTCCTTCCACGGTTACTTGCACGCGATTTCCAGCCATGCGAAAATTGTAATCACCGCTTGGCAATGGCGATATCGTCTAAGGGTTAGGACGTAGCCCTCTCAAGGCTAAAATCCGGGTTCGAATCCCGGTATCGCTACCAGTACTGCCTGATGTTTTCATTCACTTTGGTCTTCGAGTGTCGAAGACTAGATAATATTCGAGCTATGCTTGTTCTTCTAGGCCTGGTGATGGTTGCAATTTGCGGGATATGGATTTCTACGCGGCAGGGCAAGATTGCCGTCAAACCTTTCTCCGCCTCCGGGAAATGTCTCGACGTGACCCCGGCGCTAGGGATCCGCTTCCAATACCTGACGTAACGGAGTGGCTGGTGCAGTTGCGAGCGGGCTGATCCACTAGCGCGGCACGGGTAGATCTCGATAACGACGGTCTGCT
>QHZC01000573.1 GCA_003224515.1 Acidobacteriota bacterium | reverse complement strand
GTAATGCCCCCCACGTTCGGCAGCGTAGCGCGCACGTAGTCGATATCATGGTTCTCCACAAGGGTGTTGAAATCCCATCGATTCCCCCATTCCTCGCCCGCCGCGATCGGAACCTTTACTAACTTTCGGAGACGCGGAAGGTCTTCGCCGAATGCCTCCGCGCGCACCGGATCCTCGACAAACAACGGCGCGAGGCTCTCGATCAGATTGCATCCCCGGACCGCGTCCGACAGATCGAATCGCTGATGAAAATCGATGCAGAAATCGCCATCTTTCCCCACGCCTTCGCGCGCCTGCACGCACTGCGCGTAAAGCTCATTCACTTTCTGACGGGTATTGAACGTGGTGTTCGGAGGCGTGTCGGCCGCTCCCATGCGGAAAGCACGGTAACCTGCCGCAATGGTAGCCGCCGCTCGATCCTTTACGCTCATGCCTGGCTTGATCTCCGGTAGTATGCCGCCGGTGTTGTAGCATTCGCAGTAATTCCGCACCATGCCACCCAGGATTTCGTGAACCGGCAGTTTCAGCACCTTCCCTTTGATATCCCAGAGTGCAAGATCGAGCGCTCCGAGCGCATGTTCTTTTTCACGTCCAGGAGGATAAAAGAACGACCGAGACATGTCCTGCCACAACCGTTCGATATGCTGCGGGTCCTGCCCGATCAGGCGCCCGGCGCACTGCTTGAGCGCATCGGGAAAACCGCCTTCACCAACACCAGTGATTCCCGCGTCTGTCTCGATGGTCACCACGGTATCGGCCTGATTGAACAACGGGTTCGGATTGGGTGGCGCATAAGCCCGTACGCGCGTAATCTTCATCTTCGGGAACGCGGCTTGCAGCAGCGGAAGATGCGCGAACGCATACACCCCCGCGGCCATCGATTTCAGAAAGAATCGTCTGTTCATCACATCTCCTTCAGCCAACCACTCGAGAGCGCGCCCTTGCGGCTTCACAAATTGGAGAAGCAGCGTGCCGGTTCGCGCGGGAAACGCTTGACGCTTGCCGGTCTTGAGCCAGGTCTTCGGGCCGAAATTCTTAATGTGACGCCCGAGGGTGATGTCATCCACTTCGTAGAGCACATCCACTTCGCCGCTACCCGAGTTTGTCCCGGATGCGATTGTGCAAGATGGTCTTGCCAATGAGGGATTGGGCTTCTGACATTGGTGCAGATATTAGGTTCCGTGTGGGGACAAGTCAACGAAGAAGGCCGAAGTTAAGAGTAAGTCCCTGCCTAACGCGAAAACCGGACAAGTCGGATCGCCATCGAACCGGATCAGGCATTTTGTGTGACACTACCATAAGCAGTTACATCCGTGTGGATCGTCCCTCTGATTTTCAATTCTGTGCGCATCAGATTTTCGACCAAGGCCCGCTAGCTTTCCATAAGAACTCAAATTTGTTTTCGCCTGCCGCTGCAAATAGCAGTGGCCCCGCAAAGTTTCGCACGGCCTGCCCGAGCGCTGCGTGCGGCTCCGGAATCCGAAAGGACTATTACATTTTTATGACAGCACTTGTTGATTTCTGACAGGCGACCGAAAAGAGCTATTCGTTCAGCAACTTAGATACGCCGATTTCACTTCGCATGCCCAAGCATTCGGTCATGAGCCGAATGCTCTACCCAAGCCCTGTAATTGTTTGATGCCAAAGAGGTTTGGCTCCCCGGGGAGAATTCGAACCTCCAACATTTCGGTTAACAGCCTTGAGACCAACTTAATCACAATTTGCCGGAGCCGAGACAAATCGAAGGGAATCAGCAAGTTTTGATCAAATGGGGCTAACTCAGATTCACCTTCTCTTTTCAGTTTTCATTACCATTTGCCGCCATTAACCACCATTCGCATGACACCTACATGACACAGCGGCGGCGACGCCTACGGCTTTGCGGCTCGCCACAATTGCAGTCGAACTCGCGCCAGCAGTTCCTTAACGCCGAATGGCTTGGTGGCGTAATCGTCGGCGCGCCACTCCAGCCTGACGACCTTATCCGCCTCTTGCCCCGCGCGCCGTGAGCACAATAGGAGTGCTGAGCTCAAGCGGCGGCAGGCGCCGAACTCGTTCATCCTGCGGAGCATCGCGTCGAGCAAAATCATTCGGATATCTCCATCTCTGTAAAGTATGATATCCTTACTGTAAAGGAGATGAGTAAAGATGCCACCTTCTAGCACAATCAGTAGCAAGGGCCAGATCACGGTCCCTCTTGAGATTCGTAATCGGCTCGGACTGAGAAAGGGAGATCGTGTGGAATTTGTCGTTGACAATGACCGAACGACCATCCGCCCCGCACGTGCACCTGAGAATCCCTTCGTGAAGTATGTCGGGGCACTTCCCGCCTTCTCCGGCGTCGATGAAGCAAATGCATGGGTGCGGACGTTGCGTGACGAAGATACTGAAGGACGATGAGAACGGCAATCGATACCAACGTCCTCTCCGCCCTCTGGTCCAAGGAACCTCTGGCTTCAGACATAGCAAGAAATCTTGGCAATGCGAAGAAGGAGGGAGGTCTTGTTGTCAGCGCGCCAGTGTACGCGGAACTGCTGGCCTATCCGAAGGCCACGGAATCGTTCGTGAATGATTTTCTCGCTGATACGGGCATCGCTGTGGACTTTGAGTTTCAACAGTCGATATGGCTTGAGGCTGGTCGACGTTTTGCGCGTTATGCAAAACGGCGACGACGGTCTGCGCGTCAGGGTCCGAAGCGTTTGCTAGCTGATTTCATCATTGGATCGCATGCCTTGGCGCAGGCTGATCGTTTTATGACGCTCGATCCGAAGCGATATGGGCGGGATTTCCCAGAACTGAGACTTATATAGTCTACCTTCCGCGACTTCGTCCGGCCGCCTACGGAAGAATTTGCGACTCATCGCAGAAATTCGTCGCCAAAATGTAAGTGGTTGGAAAAAAGAAGATTGGCTCCCCGGGCTAGATTCGAACTAGCAACCCTTCGGTTAACAGCCGCTGGTAAGAATAGATAAGTCGTTGCTTTGGCGTCAGTTATAAAATTCGGAGCAAGCTGGAATTGGCCAACTGGCCAACCGCTTTCACAGCCGCCGCATGTGCTCCATCCAGTCATCGATATCGCGAACGGCTGCGTTCTGTCATTTCTTTCACGCGAGATTCTGATTGGAACATCACAACAGCCGGGAACCTACCTTCGCGGCTCCGGCCGGGCCGTTGGGCCGCACATGCCCGTCAGACTCGGCCCGTCACTTCACCATGGTGGCGACGCGAAGAATCTGTTTTTGGATGGATGAGCGCAGGTCCTTGGGGAGGAGGTCCGCCTGTTCGAGCGATTTCCAGCCTGCGGCGGTCTTCTGCGCGGTCTCGACCGCGATCTTCCAGAGCTGGCTTGCCGGAATTCTTGCCTCCTCGGCGAAGCTGCGCATCTGGTCGGGCGTCATTTCCACAAGACTGCGGCTGCCGCCGAAACTCAGGGCGAGCGTGTCGTTCGGAATGTAGGGAAGCGTGGCCACAAAATCGTAGCCCAGTGAGAGCACGGGCCTGCGGCGGTCGGGATAGAGAAGCGACCAGTTCTTGAGATGCATGTCGGCGTTGCCGATCACAACGGAGAAAACGAGCCGGCGGACGAACTCGGCGACGGCCTCCTCGCCCGCTTCCGCCCACAGCACCGCCGCGATATTCGCGCAGCTGCGGAATTTGTACTTGTGGTTCGGGTATTGCCCGAAGACTTGCGCGAAATCCTCCATGTGGACGAGCTCCCCGCCCGCTAGGCGGTCGAAGCACCGCACGGCGAGAGCCTTCGTTTCCGGCGCGCGCTTCATCGGGGAGCCCTGTGATGTCCGCCGCCCTGACGAGGCGGTTCTCCGGCACGGCGATACCCGCGCGGCGCGCGAGTTCCAGCATGACGAATTCGTTTTCGGGAATGGCCGCGAAGCGGGCGGAAGGCAGCTTGACGATCCATGACCCGCCCATGCCGCCCGCGGGAATGGTGAGGCCGCCGGACGCTTCCATTACGGCCGAGAATTTCACTTCAACTCCCCAACGGCGCATTCCTTCCCGTTGTGATCACCGTTGAGGCGAGAGGGATCTCCTTCGAAGTCGAGGACTAGGATGCCAAATCGCATCGTTCCAGGGATTCGTCCCCGGAGCGGTGCAGATATCACTCGAATTGCCCAGGTGTAAAGGAGATTAGCGATGCGCGGGTATAGAGAGAACGCGGGGGTACGGCTCGGCAGGCTTTGCGGCAACTGCTTGCCTTTGGAGTTCCGACACACTTATACTCCGGCCACAGATTCGATCCCGCCAGGAAGTTCACACATCCGGAAGGAGGACTTATGAAGGCAATTAAGGGGGGATGGCTTTTGCTCTGCCTGGTGTTTGCGACTGGTGTGGGGCGCGCGCAGGGAGTGGGCTCCTCCGGCGACATCACCGGGGCCGTAAGTGATCCATCTGGGGCGGGCATCCCGAAGGCGACGATCCTCGCAGTGGAGACCGACAAAGGCATTCAGCACACTGCCGAGACTGACACGTATGGGGAGTATCGACTGGCGGGACTGCCACCAGCAACTTATGACGTGACTGTGAAAATTCCCGGCTTTCAGAGCGAAGTCCAAAAGGGTGTCATTTTGACGGTGGGAGCGACCGTGGTTGTGGATTTTCACCTGAAGCTGGCGTCCACGTCGGGGATGATCGAGGTCAACGCGGAACCCCCGGTGGTGGAAACTCAGAGGGG
>QHZC01000571.1 GCA_003224515.1 Acidobacteriota bacterium | reverse complement strand
CGCCCCCTACCAGCCGGGCTGATTGCCACGCGCTGGCGATTTCATATCCCGGCATTTGCGGAATCTCGCGCGGCAGCAACTTTTCCTGGATGGCTTTGGCTTCAGCGATCTCTCGTTCCTGTTCTTGGAGATGAATCAGGACCTCTTCCCGCGCCCGGAGTTCTTCCGCTGCCCGGCGGCGCGCTTCGCGGCGCTCGTGTCCCAGGCCGATTTGCTTGCGGAGAATTTCCAGCAACCGCGTATTGGTCCACGGCTTTTCCACAAAGTCGCTTACGCCATATTGCATCGCTTCGACTGCCAAGCCCACGGTGGCCCATCCGGTCATCGCCACCACAGGCGGAGCGTCTTCGATCTCCCGTAGCCGGCTGAGCAGGTCCAAGCCTTCGCGTCCGGACGTGGTGTCGCGTGCATAGTTCAGATCGATGAGAAGAATATCGAACTCCTGGCGTGCCACGGCCGCCAGCAGGTCCGCCGGCGAATTCACCGTTTCGATGTTGTAGCCGTGCCCCTTGAGCAGAAGCCTCAGCGCGTCCAGAACGTCCTGCTGGTCGTCGGCGATGAGAATTCGAGGTTGCATCGATTCGCGGTCCATTGAGAGTTCTGGCGTTGCGGTCACCATGGCTGGCTCCCCTGCGTCCCCAGGTGCGGGCGGCCGTTCCGTTCCGACCCAGTGAAGGCAGTCAGGCTGCCAGCGATGCCCGAGTGTAACGGCTTTCGTGTGAATGATTTGTGCGAAATGAAGAAGGAACAAAGCGCCTCATTATGGCCACTAGCGGGAACGCTTGTCCCAATTTCGGACACTTGCGAGAGAACCAAGGATCATTCCGGAAAGAGAAGCCCGTGATTCAGGGGCTTTCGCACTCGAGCCGCGTAAACTGCGGCTGCGGCCTGCTTGCGATTTGTTTTGCCCGGAGATGGGAAGGGAGCGGCACCTACAGCACCGGCTCTGACCACTCTTCCAGCGTTTCCTTCACCTTGTGCAGGAACCGGTGGGCGATCGCGCCATCCACCACGCGATGGTCGTAGCTGAGGGTCACGTAACACATCGAGCGGATGGCGATAGAATCGTTGATGACTACGGGACGCTTTTCGATGGCGCCGAGACCGAGGATGCCCACGTTTGGCTGGTTGATCACCGGCAGACCGAACAAGCCGCCAAAGACGCCCGGGTTGGTGATCGAGAACGTACTCTCCTGCACTTCTTCGGGTTTCAGCTTTTTCGAACGCGCGCGCTCGGCGAGGTCGTTCATGTTGCGCTGGATGCCCAGAATGTTTTTCTCGTCGGCGTTTTTCACTACCGGCACGAGCAGGCCCCAGTCGAGCGCCACGGCGATCCCGACGTTGATCTCCTTGTGCAAGATCACGTTGCTCCCGTCGAGCGAAGCGTTCAGCGTGGGAAACGCGCGCAGCCCTGCGACTGCGGCCTTCACGAAGAACGGCATGAACGTCAGCTTGGTCTCGTAGCGCTTTTCGAATTCGTCCTTGGACTTCGCGCGCAGAGCGGCCACCTTGGTCATGTCGATTTCATCGACGGAGTACACATGCGCGGAAACTCGCTTCGACGCCACCATGTGCTCCGCGATGCGCTGCCGCATGGTACTCATCGGATGCACTTCGTAATTGCCGAAGTACATTTTTTCGCGAGGCACTGCCGTTTCGAGCGCCACGTGCACCTGCCCGCCCGAAACTCCGGGTGCGGCTGCCGGTGGTGGCGGCGCTGGCCGCGAAGATACCGCCGGAGCCGTGGCGGAGTAAGTCGGCGCAGCAGCTGGAGCGCCAGCGGCCGCAATGGCGGTCTCGATGTCCTGTTTGCTGATTCGCCCACCCGCCCCGGTACCCTCAACAGTGGAGAGGTCGATGCCGTGCTCCATGGCCATGCGCCGCACCAGCGGAGAACTATGAATCCGCTCGGCTGCGGAACCCGAGGAAGCGGGTGCAACTGCGGCCGCAACCGGCGCAGGAGCCGCTTTTGCAGGAGCAGGAGGGAGCGCAGCCGTTTTCACTGGGGCAGGCGCCGCGGCCGCAGAGCCCGCCGCATCGATGACGCCCACAATGGTTTGAATCGGCACAGTCTGTCCTTCGCCGACCTTGATCTCCTTCAGCACGCCCGCCGACGGCGACGTAATTTCGGCGTCCACCTTGTCCGTGGAAATTTCAAACAAGGGCTCGTCGCGCTCCACCTTGTCGCCGGGCTTCTTCAGCCACTTGGTGATCGTGCCTTCGAAAATACTCTCGCCCATCTGGGGCATTACTATATCTACGGCCATGATCGCTCTCCTGTTCTCGTGAAAAACCTAGTACCGCGCCAGCTCCTTCGCGGCAGAAAAAATCTTTCTTGCGTTCGGCAGAAAATACTCTTCCAACGTCGGCGCGTAGGGCACCGGCGTATCCAGCGAAGTGACGCGCATCAGCGGACCGTCCAGGTCGTCAAACGCTTACTCGAATAGGATCGCCGCGATTTCACCGGCAATGCCGCCCGTCCTGGTGTCTTCATGCACGACCAGGCATTTGTTGGTTTTTTTCACTGAATTCAAAATCGTCTCTTCATCCAACGGCAGCAGCGTGCGCAGATCGATCACTTCCGCTTCGATGCCTTCCCTAGCCAGGGCCTCGGCCGCTTCCAGCGAAGTATGCATCATGGCCGCGTAGGAAATAATGGTCAGGTGTTTCCCTCCGCGGCGCACTACGGCTTTCCCAATCGGCACGGTGTAGTCCCCGGCGGGGACCTCTCCTTTGATGCGGCGGTAGAGGAACTTGTGCTCGAAGAAGAGCACCGGATTATTGTCGCGCACCGCGGCCTTCAGCAAACCCTTCGCATCGTACGGCGTCGAGGGATAGATCACCTTCAGCCCCGGCGTGTGCACAAAATACATCTCCGGATTCGCCGAGTGAAACGGCCCGCCATGCACGCCGCCTCCGGACGGCCCGCGCACCACAATCGGTGCCGGCGCATTCCACAGGTAATGTCCCTTGGCCACGAAATTCGTAATCTGATTGAACGCGCAAACGATGAAGTCGATGAACTGCATTTCGCAAATGGGCCGCAAGCCGCAGTAGCTCATACCGCAGGCCGCGCCGATAATGGCGCTCTCGCTGATCGGAGTGTCGATCACGCGCTCCCAGCCAAACCGTCGGAGCAGTCCCTCGCTTGTTTTGAACGCGCCGCCGTATACCCCGACGTCTTCGCCGATCAGCACGACGGCCGGGTCCCGCTCCATCTCCTCGAACATGGCTTGCTTGATGGCTTCGAGAAAAGTAACTTGCGTTCCGTTCGACGCGTTTCCATTTGCTCCAGGCATGGCTATCTCCCTGCCTTTCTCGAAGAGCTCGCCGAGGCCGCCTTTACGGTTTTCTTTGGCGCAACTTTCGCTGCCACCTTCGCCGCGTGCTTGCCCGCTTCAGCGCGTTTCGTCCCCGCAGGCTGAGTGTCGCCAAAATGAATCGGCGCGTTCGCACCCCCGGAGCCCTGGCCCGATCCAAATCCCGGAACCGTCCAAACCGCCTCGACGCTCGATCTCGGCGGCGTCACCTCCTCAATCGGCCGCTCCCACTTCACCCGGATCTTGTGGCAATCGTCTCCCGTACAATAGACGCCCGTCTCCGCCAGTTCCGCCGGGGGCAGCGGCGAATTCTCCGCAAACTCTCGTTCCTTGGCGAGCAGGGTGTTGATCTCCTCCTCGATCTCCTTCTTACTCTTGGCATCCAGGAGTTTTTCGCTCGACAAAAACTTTTCATAGAGCGTGATGGGGTCGCGCGCTTGCCAATACGCGCGCATCTCCTTCGGCACGTACTCGGCCGGGTCATGCTGCGCATGACCCATGCGCCGGAAGCTCTTGGCTTCGATCAGGATCGGTCCTTCGCCCATCCGCGCGCGCTCCACTGCCTCTTTCGCCGTGGAGTAGACCGCGACGACGTCATTGCCGTCCACGATGTAACTGTCGATCCCATACGCCTTGGCGCGGTCCGCGAGATTCTCGAGCGGCACTTGCTTGCGCACCGGCGTCGAATAC
>QHZC01000572.1:2856-4675 GCA_003224515.1 Acidobacteriota bacterium | reverse complement strand
TGAGTTCCATGCTGGCGTTTCTCCTCATGATAGTTTTGGGGCCCGCCGCACAAGACGTTCAGAAAGTCGATCCCGGGCGCCAAGCTTTCGAGGCCCGCTGCGCCAGATGCCACGGCGCCGATGGCAACGGCGGCGACATAGGCCCGGCAATCGCGTTGCGTCTGGCGGCGTATGAAGACCAGCAGTTGGCGAGTTTGATCCTCAACGGTCTGCCTGCGCGAGGTATGCCTCCAAGCGGCATTGCGGGTCCCGAAATGACCCACTTGCTCAAGTTCCTGAGAACGATGCAAGGTCGCGCTGCAGCCGGTTCTATTGTCAGTAGGAAGCTGCAGCTTCAGACCACCGAAGACAAGATCCTCGAAGGACAGGTGCTCGGCGAAGGTTTTGACGACATGCAGTTGCGGACTGATGACCAGCGTGTGCACTTGCTGCGCCGCGCCGGCAGTCGCTTTCGCGAGGTGACGTCCGAGACGGATTGGCCTACCTATAACGGCGATCCCGGCGGGAACCGCTACACTAGCCTCACGCAAATCAACAAGGGCAATGTTGCGCGTCTCGCGATGACATGGATGTTCGCGGTCCCAGACGTGGGCAAGCTGGAGGTTACCCCCGTCGTTGTCGGTGGAATGATGTACGTGACCGGCCGCAATGAGTGCTTCGCGCTCGATGCGGGGAGTGGTCGGCAGATCTGGCGTTACAAACGGCCACGAACGCTCGCAATGTCAGTCAGTGGCGGTGCCAACCGCGGCGTCGCAATCGCGAGCGATCGCGTCTTCATGGAAACCGATGACGCTCACGTCATCGCACTCAACCGCTTCACCGGCGAACTCCTGTGGGATACCGAACTTGCTGACTCGCGCAAGAACTACGCTGCTTCATCAGCGCCTCTTCCCGCAGGCGACCTGGTCATCTCGGGCGTTTCCGGGGGTGAGCACGGTGCAAACGGATTCGTCGCAGCTCACGATCAGAAGACAGGCAAGGAGGTCTGGCGGTTCTCAACCGTCCCGAGACCAGGAGAACCAGAATCAGAGACGTGGCAAGGCAAGGACATCGAGCACGGCGGCGCTCCGACCTGGTTCACCGGCAGCTACGATCCCGAGCTCGACACGGTCTATTGGCCAACCGGCAATCCCAGCAAGGAGTACAACGGTGATCAACGCAAAGGAGACAATCTCTATTCCGACTGCATTCTGGCCCTAGAGCGCAAGACGGGACAACTGAAGTGGTACTACCAATTCACGCCACACGATCTGTGGGATTGGGACGCCACGGAAACTCCGGTGTTAGTGGATGCCCCATGGCAGAGCCAGCCGCGGAAGCTCATGCTACATGCCAACCGCAATGGATTCTTCTACGTTTTCGATCGCCGCAACGGTACGGTTCTCCTGGCCAAACCGTTCGTCAAGTATCTAACGTGGGCAAGCTCGATCGGGCCCGACGGGCGTCCCATCAAGCTTCCTAACCAGGAACCCACGCCAGAGGGCACCAAAGTGTGCCCCTCTCAGGATGGAGCGACGAATTGGTTTTCCCCCTCGTTCAATCCCACGACCGGCCTCTACTACGTCCAGACGTTTGAGAAATGCAGCATATACTCAAAAAGCGATTCGGGAGAGTGGGAGGCCGGCAAGTCTTACCTGGGCGGATCGCAGCGTACAGCGCCTGATCCCGAGCCGCAGCGGATTCTGAAGGCGATTGATATCTTCACGGGCGAAATTGCCTGGACTCTGCCCCAGCCGGGGCCGGCCAATTCTTGGGGCGGCACTCTGACCACCGCCAGCGGGCTAGTGATCTTTGGTGAAGAAGGCGGCGGCCTAATGGC
>QHZC01000572.1:0-2793 GCA_003224515.1 Acidobacteriota bacterium | reverse complement strand
TTCGATGGCAGACAGTTCATCGCCGTGGCTGCGGGGACGAACATTATCGCGTTTGCGATTCACGATTAGCGAAAGTAGGTTGCCCGCCCGGAGTTCGACCAAGGTCCAGTCGCTGACTCTAAACCGCTCACGCGAATGCTACTTCAATTGCAGCGCAGTGCCTGGCAAGAGACAGCGTTGCAGAGTCTGCTCAACGAACAACAAAATAAGTTCTCACCGAACTACCACGCTTGGCCGAAACCGGAGCAATTCGGATTGGTCGGCCCTGGCGGACGATTTTAGAACTTTTCTGCAGTGCCAGGTCTGATAGAAAGAACGCCGATCCGACAGCACGCGCCGTGGCCATGCTCCTTAGGGCGCTGAAGTAGAGCACGCTCCACTCCAACATCCGAGTACGGCAACGGTAGCCAAGCGGAAGGCGAACGAATATAGAGTAGCTCGCGTGGCTGTGTAATATCGCGGCCCACACTCATCTAATGATTGAAATGCAGGGAGCCCGAGATGGTTGGTGGACGTGGCCGACTCGAACCCGCCCCCTGACGCTAGTATCGAGGATCGCCTTGATCGTCACTTCGAGCGGCGCCTGGATTTAGCAATCGCGGATTTCAAATCTGCTTTCTTGATTCCGGCTTTTCCAGGATGTTTGCGTCGAGAACGATCATCTCAGCGGGATGCGCCCTTCCCGCGGCGACGCAGCTCCTTGAACTCGGCCACTAGTTCTTCCTCATCAACATCCGCGAGTGCGCTGGCAAGACGGTCCGCTGCTTCCTTCAGTTCGGAAATATGGGCTGTCTTAGGACGGTTTCGACGTGTGGGAACGTAGACACCGAGAGTTTCGCCGCGCCGAGTGACAGCAACTGGAGTGTCCGATTCCAGGAAACTGGCGATCCGTTCGCGGAACTCGCGCACTCCGACTTTGATCGTAGTCATAGGGATGCTCCTCGACGTTAGTGTACACCAATGTGTACGCAACACAAAACGTGCGAGGCCCAAGTTCGAACGGACTGGAGACCAGCAGGAACATGCGAATTTCTATGTGTCATACAAGTAGCCACTTGTAGTACAATCAGTGCATGCGATTCGCAATTCAAGCCAGGCTGGATGACCGATCGCAGAAGAGGCTGGCTGTTCTGGTACGAGAACTGGGCTGGACTCCTTCGCGGGTTGTGCGCGAGGGGTTGCGTGTTTTAGAAGCGAGCTATTTGAGGCGCAAGAACCGACGCATCATCGGCCTGGGTAAATTCGAATCCGGTGTGCCGGACCTGGGGTCGAATCAGAAACATCTACGGAATTTGGGGCGATGAAGCCAGTCCTGCTGGACACAGGTTTCATCGTTGCGCTGCTGGACCGCAGCGAGAGTTTTCACAAGACATGCGCTCGCGCGGTTCAAGAAGTGGAGGCGCCGCTCGTCACTTGCGAAGCCGTCATTACAGAGAGTTGCTATTTGTTGCGGAACTTGTCGGGCGCGTCGGAAGCGGTGATCGAGAACATTGCCGCTGGGATTTTTCAGATTCCTTTTCAGCTTTCTCGAGATACCGCTGGTGTCAAGCAAGTACTGCGAAAATATAAGGACCGGAAGATTGATCTTGCGGATGCCTGCTTGATTCGTTTGGCGGACCAGTTTGGGACCGCAGACATTCTAACGCTGGATCAGGATTTCGCAATCTACCGCTGGGGTAAGAACAAACCGTTTCGAGTGCTGCCGAGCGGGAATTTGCGCGCCCCAGGAGCAAGGTCTTAGGTCAACCTCAGATCTGGTCCCTCTCACGGATCAGGATTACGCCGCTAGCGGGCACAAAACAGATTCGCCATTGATCCTGAATCGAGTGCTGCCCTTTCCGATTGCCTCGCAATGCTTCCAACTGACTAGCATCGACTTATGTATGCAAGAATGTAGAGCGGACTCGTGAAATTTACAGTCGCCTTGCTTCAAATTGCCCCATTCGGCAACGATCAGAAAAGAAATCTAGCAAAGGGACTCCAATACTGCCGCGAGGTGAAGGTGCTCGGGGCAGATTTGGCGCTGTTTCCCGAATTGTGGAATATCGGGTGTACGCCAAGCCCGATTGATTCTGAAGGGCGGCAGGTGTGGAAGGAATCCGCCATAGATCGGCGGAGCACATTTTTCCAGAATTTTGGAGAGCTGGCCCGGGAATTGGACCTGAATATTGCGATCACCTATTTGGAAGCACGCCAGCCCATGCCCAGGGATACGGTTTCCCTGATCGGTCGGCGAGGTGAGGTGGTGCTGAACTACTCCAAGGTATTCATCTGTGACTTCGGCAAATACGACCTGTTAAAGCCGAACCCCAACGTTGACGACATCGGCTGCGACGTGAATTGCAGCCCAGGTGAGTCGTTTGATGTCTGCACGCTTGCCGGCGCGGAAGGCGAGGTCAACGTTGGTGCCATGATCTGCGCTGATAGAGAATTTCCCGAAGCAGCAAGCCAGCTCATGCTGAATGGCGCGGAACTGATCGTGGTTCCCAATGCCTGCACCTGGGATGACATTCGAACTGCCGGGCTAAAAACTAGAGCCTTCGAGAATCTTGTCGGCGTAGCGATGGTCAATTATCCCGCGCCACTGAACAACGGCAATTCACAGGTACACTCATGCGTGGCTTGGAGAAATGGGAAGCCTATCGATACGCTGATCGCCAAGGCCGGAGAACGAGAGGAAATCCTTCTCGCGTCATTCGATATGGATGATATTCGGGCATTCAGAAGCACCGAATCATGGCGAATGGATTATCAGGGCGCCAGAGCGAGGAAGTTTACAGGCGGCAGTGCGTG
>QHZC01000570.1 GCA_003224515.1 Acidobacteriota bacterium | reverse complement strand
AAAACGGTAGAAGGCGTTGAGCCGGTTGCTAATCACCCAATCCGCCCGACCGCTTCCCATCCGTTCGGTCAACGGTACCGCGAAGTTCCCGGTGAACTGCGGGAACTCCGGCACGTTCGTCACGCGCTGGTCGGCCTGCTGTAGTTTCTCGTAATCGAGGTTCCAAAAGATCCGGTTCTTGAAGATAGGCCCGCCCAGCCGCCCGCCGTAGTTGCGCCGCGAAGACGGCGGCTTCGGTCCAGACTTGGTCAGCCGCTGATCGGCGGCGTACTCCGAGTCCCGGAAAAATCCGAATCCGGAGCCATGCAGGGAGTTGGTGCCGCTTTTCGTGACGATATTCACGCTCCCGGTCGAGGTTAGATCGGTGCTGGCATCGAGTGATGACTGGCTGATGCTGAACTCCTGGATGGACTCGTTTGAAATGTTAGCAACCGTGGTTCCCACAGTTTCATCGGTGATGTCCACGCCATCAACCTGAATCCGCGTGGACCGGCCGAACCGCCCGCCACTCGAAACTCCCAGCATCTGGTTTTTCGTAGGATCAAATGTTCCCCCGTCCACGGTCTGCACGCCGGGCTCCTGCGTGGCCAAATCGAGGAAGTTGCGTCCGTTCAACGGCAAACGATCAATCTGATCCCCGGTGATGACTCCCTGTACCGTGGCCTTCGAAGTGTCCACGGTGATGGCCCCGCTCTCGACGTTCACCATCATGCTTACTTCGCCCATCTCCAGCTTCGCAACGATTGAGGTTGTTACGTTTACGCGCACCACCACCGTGGTTGCGTGAGTCTTGAATCCAGCGTGTTGCACTGAAACTTTGTAGTTTCCGGGCACGAGATCTGGAGCGCTGAAGGTCCCATCTTCTTCCGAAGTGATCTCCAACTTGAAGCCCCTCTCATCGTTTGCAATTTTGACCTTTGCTCCGGCAACCGCGGCACCGCTGGGGTCCAACACCTGCCCCGAAAGCGAGCCCGTCGTTCTTTGCGACCACGTCCCCGGATCACAGAGCAGCAAGCACGCAACCACCCCAAGGCAAAATCGTACCCTGCTCCTCATAGTTGACTCTCCATTCTGGAGGCGACACGCCTGAATGGGCATTAGGGCGAATTCAGCTTCTGTCCTGCGTGCCCTGCGAATCGCTACCACTCGCTTAGGGGCTTTCCCATACCACACGTTGAAAGTACATGTCAATGAATTATAAATTTTGGGAAATTTCAGATAAACATAATCTAAGTTGCATGTAAATTAGCCATGAGGACGCTGATTCTGTTGAAGTTATGAGTGCCTGTCGACTTACCCCCATCAGGCTCGTCTCCAGATCGGATAGGGATCTCTTCGTTCGACATGCCACCTTGCAGAGGGCAGCGTCCCTCGTTCGGCCTCATTCATGCTCACCATCGAAGCCTTCATCTCCGACATCGAGGAAGAAGATGAGAAGGCAGCCGCTGCCCGAGCCCCGGCGCAGGCGGCATGTATTAAGTTCTCCAGCTCGTTCGTCGCCCGTAACCTCAATCCCAAAAGGCGTCCCGGACAACCGGAACGCCCTTTTTTCTTTGACTGCTTAACTCCGGCATTGCGATTTTGGTGCTATCCAGTGGCTTGATGGCAGGCGACCATCGCGGGAGAGCCGGAATGCGCATCCGTAAGCAGGCATACGAGCTCACGCTTGTGAAGATCTCGAACAGCATCTGATCTGAGAATCTGCGTTAGACGAAGAGGGCGAGGAAGGCCAGGACGAGGCCACTGTGCGCCCATATTCAGCCGCTGGACCTGCGGATCCAGGTGAAGGCACGCTCCTAGTCAGAGCCCGCTTCACTCTGGCCGATGGGACCACAATGTTCAGTTGTGTCACGCCTCCGTCGCTGAGTTCACAGGATTTGCAACCGTCCAGCCTCAAATTATCACTCCCGACGGGTCGGTGTCATTCTGGTATGGCGTCCCCAAACCCACCAGAAAAGACCTGGCGCAAAACTATGAAAGGCTGGGCCGCAAGGCAGATAGAATCTTCCCAATGCACATCAACAGTGATGTTGAAGTTGTAGGTGGTCCCGTCACAGGCATTTTGAAGGCGTTCCTCTACATGGAGATGGGTAACGAGCGGATACACGAAATCTCATAAATCGGCTGGATCGAATGCTCCCGCTCTACTCGCTTGCCTACGGTCTCCCGCCTCTGATATCGTCCATACGCCTCACCAGAGACTCCTCAGGGGAGAGTCTTATGCCAGGACTTTTGCAGCGGTTCTTGCCGCGCGAAGAGGGTTTCTTTGACCTTTTTGCAAAGCAAGCAGCCAATATCCACGTGGGCGCCGATGCCCTCCTTAAAATGCTCTCGCACTACACCGGCGTCCCGGAACAAGTGCAAATCGTCAAAGCCATCGAGCACGAAGGCGACGAGATCACTCACGCACTCTTCACCAAGCTGAACCAGACCTTCATCACGCCATTTGACCGTGAAGACATTTACGAGCTCTGCACCCGCCTCGACGACGTCATCGACCTCATTGACGCCGCCGCCAGCCGCTTCGTCCTCTACCGCGTGGACACCGTCCGCACCGGCACCATAGACCTCGTCAAGGTCCTTGTTTCCGCCACGGCCGAAGTCGATCTCGCCGTTCGCGCCCTCGAGACGCCCCAGCAGGCCGTCAAGCACTGTATCGAAATCAACCGCTACGAAAACGACAGCGACCGCCTCTGCCGCACCCTTATTGCCCAGCTCTTCGACGAAGAAAAAGACTCCGTCCAAATCATCAAGTGGAAAGAAATCTTCGAAGTCATTGAAACTGCCGTGGACAAATGCGAAGACGTTGCCAACGTCATCGAAGGTGTCATCCTGAAATCTGCCTGAACCGTGATGCCGCCTACTCCTCCAAGCTGTATTTGCAAAGTCCAGGTTCGCCTATTCGTAATCTCATTTACTTCCTTAATCTCCTGTACCTCCTCCTCGGGGGTTTCCTCTCTTGACTAGCTTCTCCCTCCTCCTTATCGTCATCTTCCTCACTCTGGCCTTCGAATTCTCCAACGGCTGGCATGACGCCGCCAATTCCATCGCCACGGTGGTCTCCACGCGCGTCCTCAAGCCCTTCACGGCCGTCGCCTGGGCGGCTTTCTGGAACTTCATCGCCGCATTTTTCTTCGGCACTGCCGTCGCCAGTACCATCGGCAAAGGCCTCGTTCGCATCGACATGATCAACCAGCAAGTGATTCTTGCCGGTCTTCTCGGGGCCATCACCTGGAACCTCACCACGTTGATTCTTGGCTTGCCCACGAGTTCCTCGCACGCGCTCATGGGCGGCTATGGCGGCGCCGCCGTCGCGCACATTGGCTATCAGGCCCTGATTCTCCAAGGCTGGGTCAAGCCTGTGCTTTTCATTTTTCTCTCACCCCTTGTCGGCATGGCCCTCGCAATCTTTCTCACGACGCTTGCCAGTTGGATTGTCCGGCACCAGCGTCCTCTCAAGGTCGATCGCTGGTTTCGCAGACTCCAACTCTTCTCCGCCGCTCTCTTCAGCCTGGGCCACGGCACGAACGACTCGCAAAAAGGCATGGGCATCATAACCGCCGCCTTGGTCGCAGGCGGACTTCTCAAGTCCAGTGGAGGCAAACTCCCGGTACCATTCTGGGTGATCATCTGTTGTCATCTCGCCATGGGTGGCGGCACCATGGCTGGCGGCTGGCGCATCATCAAAACCATGGGTCAGCGCATCACGAAACTGACGCCGTTTGGTGGATTCTCCGCGGAAACCGCCGGTGGCATCACTATCGTTGCCAATGCCATTTTTGGCATCCCCGTCAGCACCACCCACACCATCACCGGCGCCATCGTCGGCGTCGGAGCTTCCCGTCGGCTCACCGCGGTCCGCTGGGGCATAACGCGCCGCATTGTCTGGGCCTGGATACTCACCATTCCCGGCGCCGCTCTCTTCGGTGCAATTGTTTTCAAAGCCCTCGTACACGTGCTTCCCTAGGACCAGTACTGCCCACTTTCGGTCCGTTTCGCGTCCCAAAAACTCCTTGGCTACGCCCGCTGATTCCTGCTACAACTCCCTCGCACGCCAAAGGAGGCCCTTATGGGCGCAGGTACGTTCACCGGAATCCCTCCAGCCCCCGCAAGCTCTTCGTCGCCAAATCTCACTCTTCTTATTCTGCGCGTGGCAGGCTCGCTCCCAGTCCTTTACCACGGCAGCGCCATC
>QHZC01000105.1 GCA_003224515.1 Acidobacteriota bacterium | reverse complement strand
GAGAAGGGGGCCTCGTCTCTTCAGCGGCACTGCTGGATCGAGTATGCCGACTCCCGTTATTTTTCGAGGCGGGCTGCCCCCACGCGAAGAGGATACTTGCGTCTCCGGCTCGCGCTCCCATTGATTAAATTCGTACGGCATTTCCGAAATTCTACTACCAGGCCGAGTGTGCAGTCCAGAAGCCTGAAACTAGGCTCTTGTTACCAAGCAAGTGAGGGCAGTGCCTGAGTTGGCTGCAATCCTCCCAACCCTGCGGCCCCAAGCGGATTTACAATGCCGCTTGACTAGGGCTATCATCACTGCGATCAGGCACCTGCCTCCCGTTTGCCAGGACGGCACCACGCTGAATTCTTAAGGACCGCTGATGATCCGTTCCGGGACGTTGTTGTTGATTCTGGCTTCTCTATTGGTGCGTGGCAACGCACTGGCCCAAATCCCCGAGCGATTGTCCGAGCGAGTGATCACATCTGAAACCGCGACCGCGACGTGTTTTGACAAGACAAATCAGAAACAGATCGGTTCGATGCTGGTCCGAAGCGAACAGTGCGTCAACACGGCGAAATTGTTCGTGAAAGGACCAAGTGACAAGGGATTTCGGTTAGTTTACCTTGAGGAACCTAGCCGATACGAGCTTTTCAACAACGTGAAGATAGTCGATTGGTCTCCAGATAATCACCATCTACTGGCAGAACTATTTGTGGGGCAGTGGGGCTCAGATGCTGGAGGGAATGCTCCGCTGCTCTATGACGCAACGGATGGCGTTTTCGCCTCTCCAAATGTGGTCGCAACGGCACTCAACATTCGTTTCGGCCACGATTGTGAGTTCGTTGTGCAAACGATGGGTTTTGCTGCTGATGGAGGCGTGGTTTTTAAGATTTGGCCCAGATTTGGTGAGGGAAAGACCGCAGCAGAACCGGGTTCGTGCGTCAACAAAGAAGGGCTTTGGCTCCTTAAGGATGGAATCAGCCCCCTCGCGGATACGTACAGAGTGCAGCGTTATGGTCGGTTTCTCGCAATTCGATAGGACATTCCGCCCACACAGCTAAGATGCTGCCAACCAGCTAGTCACGCTCCGGAATAGGAAGTGAAATGTTCCAACTCCTGAGAACGGGGTTCTCGGAAAGTGGGGTTTTGGAATTGACGCATCCGGAGAAAACCCCCGCTCAGGTAGTGGGCGGCCTTGATCTCCGTGCGACAGAGCTCCAAGCGAATGCGGCTACTACGGCCATCATGAGGACGGTGGTAACGTCTGCAATTGCCCCGGCCCATAACATTTGCACGGAGCTGCCGAAGGTCTCCGTCCGCTGGAAGGGAAAGGGAAAGCCCCAGACAATGCCGCAATCATTGCACCCGCGAGGGGCGAAGTGGTACTCGTTAGCGAGAATCAAAAGGAACCCAAGCACTACAGTGCTGGCTGCCCATTTGCGGATAAAACTCATCGCGTCATGCCTCTGAAGTTGGTCGCAACGTTACTCTCATTGAGCCCGCTACGCCAAGTCCTGAGAAACGGTCTTCTCGGATAGTGAGATTTCAGGCGTTTCTGCGGTACAGAGCACTCCAGACACAGTTAACGAAGAAAACGAATTGCGCGAGCAGAAATAGCAGGACTGAGACGGCCGTGACCAAAAGCACTGCTATAGCCCCTCGTTCGCCGGTCCCTGCGCTTGGCGTCGAAGGCGTGAGTGTTTGCCATACTGGAATCAAAAGCAAAACAGCAAATGCAGGAATAGCACTTAGCCAGAAATGTAAATTACTCGCAAGCGCACTCAAGTGAAGGGAGAGAAAAAAGGGGAGCCAATAATACAGTGTAGCCAACACCGCGAATATAGCCCCGACCGAGAACGCCCAATAATCTGTGCTGAACCCATACGCCCGATTCCCGACATTGATTGTGTAACCCCCGGTCTTCTCCACCGGCCACGGAACAAAGCCCGCTATCAATGCCAAAATGGCAGCGATGGCGAATAATTTCCCGACGGAGAGCATCTGAGTGACTTGTTGCGCCACAGTGTACACCATCGGACTGAATGCGGGACTTGGCTCTAATCAACGCGCCGGGAAGCGAGTTGAATCACTCTGTCGTTTAGGTTAAGCACGGACGAAACGAGAAACGCAGCAGTTCGTCCTCAGACGAATACGGGTTCGACGACGCGTCGCTCCAAGCCATCGCGTTTAGTTCGGTGTGGTCTTTTCTTCGACAAACTTGATCGTTTCCTCGACGTTTCGTTGTGTTTGAGCGTCAGAGATGCTTCGTTGCAGGTATTTCAGAAGGAAAAGAGTGACTCTTGGTTTCTTGTCGATGTTCACCAAGATGGATTGAGGCTCAGAGAACGACTCTTAAATAAGAGGCAAGAATGTCGCCACGACTTGAGGACTTGACAACTGTTCCTCGCTGAAAATCTTGAGGAGAGCAATCGATGTTTCGTCACCGCGCCATGGGATACGCTTGTCAACAATGGAAATATGGATTCCTTGCTCGTGCAAATTCAAGGCTCTCTGAACGAAGTTGATCGAATAAGGGTCAGTCTCTCTCTTCTAACTGCCCGCTAAGTGGGAAGGCCAAGGTCAAAAGCACCAAACAAGATGTTATGAGGACTCGCATCTGTGAATCCTCCTTAAGCGCAGCCACAGGCTAGCATTCAGACGCCGATTTCCCAACTCACGAGAAACGGTCTTCTCGGAGACAGGGAATCGGACGCAGCTGCTAGTCCATAATGCTGAACTGCAAGTAAGGCCTAGATATCTTGACGATAATGTCCTGGTTGCCTTCGACCAGCGTCACCCGTCCGCTGGCGTCCCGGTCCGGTCGACCGACCGCTTTGAACTCGACATCGACTTTGAAATAGGGACAGTCACGACTGACAAACGTCCGATGCAATCCGGTGGAAAGACCACCTTCCGTCGTGAAAACTTTGAGCAGATCAGTTCGGGTCATTCCCGGCTTGACCGTCTGCATCCGTTTTAAAGATTCGGCCACCCATGCTACACGGTCCCGCTGCGTGGCCGCCTCGGGCCGCACTTGACCAATAACTGCGACAGTAATGATCGCGCCAGACAGCAATGCTAGCCCCAAACGTCGTCGGACCATTGGTTGCCCTCCGTCGCCAACGAGAAAATACGACCACAGCATACCGCTGTCGGATAGGTCCCGAGAAACGTTAGAGCTTTATCGGACGCGCATTGTGGCGGAGCGGCAAACACAGGCTTGGATCTCCGC
>QHZC01000567.1 GCA_003224515.1 Acidobacteriota bacterium | reverse complement strand
AGTACGCGCCGCGAGATCGTCAGCCGCTGGCGAAAACGGTTCTTCGAAAAACGACTGGGAGGCCTGGAAGACTTTCCCCGCCCCGGCCGACCCCGGGTTTTTCCCCCCAGAGCTGGTCGTGCGCGTTAAAGCCATCGCCTGTGAATTCCCCGCTCACGTGGGCGAGCCGCTTTCTCGCTGGAGTGTGGCCGAACTCGGCTCCCATGTCCGTGCCTGTGGGTAGACGGCCTCCCTCAGTGACACCACCATCTGGCGATGGCTGAACGAGGACGCCATCCGTCCTTGGCAGCAGCGCTGCTGGATCTTTCCGCGAGACCCGGATTTTGAAACCAAGGCCGGACGCATCCTGGATTTGTACCAACGCCTCTGGAAGGGCCGTAAACTTGCTACGGACGAGTTCGTTCTCTCGGCCGACGAGAAAACCAGTATTCAGGCGCGCTGCCGAAAGGCGGCCTCTTTACCGGCACAACCCGGTCAGCCGATGAAAGTCGAGCATGAATACGAGCGGCTGGGAGCTTGGGCCTATCTGGCGCCCTGGACGTCCACCAAGCCAAACTCTTCGGTCGCTGCGAAGCCAAAACCGGAATCGCCCCCTTTGATCGCCTGGTCGATCAAGTCATGCAACAGCATCCCTATCGCCGGGCGCGAAGGGTTTTCTGGATCGTCGACAACGGTTCTTCGCATCGAGGTCCCCGAGCAGTCCGAAGGCTCCAGGGCAAGTATCCCAACCTGGTGCTCGTTCACGGGCCCATCCAAAATCACTTCAGACGCACTTGCGAGAGCGGTTTGGGATTCTACTCTGGGAAGACGTGTTTAGGTTCATGCACCGCTCTGCATTCGCCATACCTGGTCTTGATACAGCGCGACTGCAGCCGTTCACCGACGACGCTGCCCGAGACTGTTAGCGAATGGGTGTGAGGGCGAGCACTGGGCACCCGGCTGACGCCGGCGTCGTTAGATCGCCCAAGACAACATCGATAGTCAAATGAATACCGCTCAGTTTCTTGCCAATCAAAAAGCCTACTTCTCGCACTCGTACGACCAATATTGTTCCTTTGGCGGGCCATGTGTTTACTTCCACGTTGAATGCCTCCGCGCGGGAAGAGACGCCTTTCTTTCTCAGAGACACATCGAAATGCTCTGCCACGCTCACCGCGTGGGGCATGCACCGCATGGGCAACGCAGAAACCACCAAGACGAAATTGACCGATTGGGACAGCTATTATGCACTTTTCCTTTAATTCTTAAGCGTGGTAAAATCGTGGGGAAATAATGGGCGAACTGTGGAAGGAGTATGCTGGTGAATAGAGCCGCGCTGTTTGACACTGTACCCAAAGATGACCCACTACTGTTGTTTCCAGGCGGGGATACTGACTATCAAAGGGTAGTAAAGCTCTTGGATTTTAAGAAAAGAGATGTAGCCAAAGCGTCCCAAATTTCCATACAGTCAGTTCGATACGATCAAAAGATTCCAAAGGAACTGGAGGAACGTGTCCGAGAATGGGCGGTCGCCCTCTCTCTCGTTGCGCAGTATTTCAAAAACGAACATAAGACGGTTCTATGGTTTAAAACTCCGAATCCCCTCTTGGGAAATATCGCGCCACGAGACATGATACGGGTTGGTCGCTTCAAAAAGCTCTACCAATTTATCTTGAATGCTCTGGGCGAGAATGAACTCCCTACAAACCCATGAACGCCCCGGACGACGAGGTCCTCGACTACGGCCTAATTGCTGACATTCCGAAGTCCAAAGAACTCTTTGAACAGAAGGCGCAATTCCACTGGGAGTTTTACTCCGAACTTGCGTACCTCAGGAATCAGATCTACGACTTATTAAAGAGTTCCCTGCGCGAAGTGGCAGCACCGTTTGAGTTTTCATCGTGGCAACGCGCAGTAAAGTACAAGTACAGCCTTGCGCCGCTAAGCGCCAAGGGAAGTCTCGTGGACCCAGGGGGTCGGTTCAATATCGGTGCAATTGACCCGTCTCGTTTTCCGGTGTTCCCGGCTCTGTACTTGGCTTCCGATAAAAAGACTGCCCTTGCCGAACTCCTCGGGCGAGATGGACCTGTGGACTCCCTGACTCCTGAAGAGTTGGCTCTTACAAAATCAATATCCGTCACGGTTGTATCAGTGAGTGGAAAACTGGAATCCGTACTGGATATACGCGACTCGAAGAACTTGGCGGGTTTCGTAAACCTGATAAAGGGCTTCAAGCTATCGAGTAAATTGATCACGAAAGCCAGAAGGGTAGGGTTGTTCCCGGTAAAAATTGTTAGAGGCACCAACCAACTAGTAAAAGAGCTCCAGTCCCCCAAGTGGCGCGAATGGCCAATGGGCTACGACGTGCCGGCATCCCCGCAAATTTTCGGCCGCATTGTGCTGGACGCTGGAGTCGAAGGAGTCTTGTACGATTCAGTATTGACGCATAGTCTCTGTTCTGCCATCTATCTATCCTCAAAATTTCCAAAACTCTGCTTCCTACATTGAACTAGATGGCCCTTGCCCGCCTGAAACCATTCACAACCGAATCGACTCCACGACGTTCAAGAATTTCATTTGATCGTGGGCTGGAGTGAGGAACGAGAGGAAAAGTCTTTTGCTTATTGGAGTTTGGTAGGCGCGGTGGGGATCGAACCCACGTTCCAAGCTCGGCGTGGGTTGCGATCCAAACTCACTGGTTTTCATTTGTAGGTTTGATTCGACTTTAGAAAGAGGCCAGCCAGGGTGTCATGATCATGAGCGAGCACAAACTGAGGGCTCAGGTTGACGGCTTGTTCGCCCCCGCGTATTGACAAAACTCCGCACATCCCTGAATCCCGTTCTCGTAACAATGGTACAGGCGGCTGTGGACGCTATTCATTCCAATCGCATTTTGAATTTTGCAACAGTCCGGAACACTTAAAGGAACGGCACAATCTGGCGCAGGATGTGTTGCAGAATACCTAACGAGTTTCTCCTCTCTGAACAGCTACTTCCTTCCGATAATCTCTCGAATGAATTCAGCTTCCTCCTGTCTGTAAGGAATGCCATCTGTCCGGAATATTTCGTGAAACCAAATGGCGGGCTCGCGGTCCGTATACGGATGCTGCCAGGAGTCCCATGGAAGATAGGTCTGCGTTTTTCCAGCTACCAGGCCCCAATTAATGGCGGCGACGTGATATTTCTTCGCGATGGGCAGTGAGCCCTGGAACGTGCTGCCATTACCGCGTGCCATATATTCTGTGCAAAGAATCGGCCGGTGATAGGGTTGCAGCCAGAGAATGCGCTTTTCGAAGTCCTCGGGCTTGTCGTAACTGTGGAAGGAAATCACGTCGGACATCTCGATCTGGATTTTCTCCATGGCGTCCAGTTTGTCCCGCGAGGACCAGCCGCCCTTCCACACTCCGCTCGTCAAAGGCTGAGTTGGGTGCGCCTCCCGAGCCCACTCGAATACCTTCGGTAGAAGCGCTAGAATCAGTGCGACCTTGTTCTTCGGTTCCAAATCTTCATAACTTCCACGGTTTATGTTGTCTGGCTCATTCCATACGTCCCACCCGAGCACGCGCTTATCTCGTCCAAAAGCGCCGACAATGCTTTTCACGTACGCTTCCAGCCGGGGATATTGTGAAGAATCT
>QHZC01000566.1:1501-3708 GCA_003224515.1 Acidobacteriota bacterium | reverse complement strand
AGCAAACTCGGCGGGTCCGTGCGCCTGGTCGGCTATGTTAAGTATAGCGAGTTGCCCAAATGGTATGCCATTTCAAACGTTTTTGTGCATCCTGCCAAAAGGGAGTCTTGGGGAGTATCGGTTAACGAGGCTATGGCGTGCGGGTTGCCGGTGGTGGCTTCCAGCTCAGTTGGTTCGTCCTACGACCTCATACACGATGGCATTAACGGATACCAATACCCTTCCGGAGATATCAAAGCGCTGGCGGATTGCCTGGCCAGGATCGCTTCACGTGCCGACCGCGGTTGCGAACTGGGGGAACGATCGAGGCATCTTATCAACGCATGGGATTTCGAGGCCACGATGAAGTCTCTTGAATCGGCGCTCCACATGATCTCAAGGGGACAACAGAATGATCTCAAGGGGACAACAGAAATGACATGAGTAATTCTTTATCCCACACCAATGTCGCTATGCATAAGCCGGGAGGGGCGGTTACTCCGTTTCACCTTCTGGTCTTGCTGATCCTCGCGCTGTGTGCACTTATATGGGGAGCAACTTTCATCTTTGGCGGCCAGGGGCTTCAGCTCCAGAGGTACCTGGCCTTACTCGGCTTTTACGCGGTTTCCTCTGCTGTATTTGTAGTGTCGAGAATTCGACGTGCCAGACTGCAACTGTTTGAAATTCCGGCTTATATGACTGTCATGTTATTCCTCCAGTTCGGGCTAGCCCCCCTACGCAATTTCGTAGACACTACACAGCTCGATGCGAATATATCAGCAAACGGCGAAGAACTAATCCGGGCACTCTTCTACTTCACAGTGGGAATGATGGGGTTTTGGATGGGCTGTGAATTCGCCCGGCGCAGAGAAGGCGAGCAGCTGCCTCATGACCTAGGCAAACTGGGCCCTTTACCTGACTCGCGCAGAACACGTGTCTTGGTGTTCAGTGTGGCTCTCTACGCGCTCGCATTTGTCACGAAATTCTATCTGCTAAAAAACCACCTGTACTCCTACGTGGGGTCTGTGGATAAGTACTATGACAACCTCGCTTCCATGCAGGTGATAAACGTTATTTCGCAATTCGGGACCTTCGCATTGGTCGTTGTTACCATTGAAAGATATCGTAATCGGTCTGACGCGGTTTGGAAGTTGCTTTTTTTGGTCGTTCTCTCGTCCGAGATTCTCTGGGGCTTGATCTCCGGGTCGAAGGGCTTGGTGCTTGAGAACTTTCTTGTGGTGGCACTTGTTTGTCATTCTGTTCTTCGGATTGGTGCTTCTCTATCCCGTTTCTAACGCCTATCGCTCGATAGTGCGTGGAGGAGGGGGTACGGAGGGCGTTGCGAGCTTTGAAGGGGCGGCGGAAGCTGGCCAAATGGCCTTCAGAAATGTTGGGGGACGCGAGTCGACCGGAGGGGATCGCTGGCGCGAAGGGCTGAACGATGCGTTCGAGCGCTTCGACCTGCTTACGAACGTTGCCCAAGTGCTCACACTGGGATCTCGGGCGAGCATGGTGAAAGGCGACGTGCAGTGGTGGATGCTTCCTATTTACCCCTTCGTCCCACGGTTCCTCTGGCCCTCCAAACCCATCCTCGACGAAGGTGCGAGGTTGACACTTGCTTTGGAGGGCCGCTCTGGAGACCCTATCTCTGCCGACTCTTCCACCGCAATTACTTACCCAGGCGATTTATACCTACAGTTTGGTTTGGTAGGGATTCCGGTCGGGATGTGTGTTCTCGGCGTGGTCGCCCAATGGTTTACGAACCGTGTGAGCGGTCCCGTTGACCGACAGGCATTGCTTGTCTACGTGGGCATTTTCCTCTTCGGCTTCCCAATTGAGTGCGACGTATTCCTTCTGTGGACGGGTCTCATCAAACTCCTGGCAATGCTCTACATTTTGCGTCCCCTAGTCTACGGCCGTCCTGAGTTGGCACGTACCGGATTGCCGCTAAGCGGGACGCGCCCTTTGATAGCATAGCCAGTTGGGGATCGATGGGGGAAACCGCCAACAATGCGCGGCAGAGTGAATTTCTATATCATCGCTCCCGGCATAAAAACCACCGAGAAGGTAATCGGATCGGAAGGTAATTATACGATGAGAACACAAGGACTCGGGCTCCAGGTTTCAGGATTCAGGTTGCGCGTGTTAACCCTCGTTTTGGGGGGTATATGTTGCCGCTCGTCGGTTCTCTTTGGGCAGCAGCCCCAAGCCCAGCAGGGCCCGTGGGT
>QHZC01000566.1:0-1407 GCA_003224515.1 Acidobacteriota bacterium | reverse complement strand
TACCTAATCTCTTCACCGCTTTTCTATTACGGCTCTCCAGGGACGGGAATCAAGCTACAAGGTGCGCTCGGCAGGACTCGCGGAACAGGATACGGCAGCACGATTCGCTGGAAAGGTTCCCCCGGAGCCACAATGTTTATCACAATGGGGATGAATAATTCCCAATTCGATAACATCGAGTTTGATCTGAACGGTTCGGCGCGCGTGGGTATCCACCTTGCAGCAACCAATCCGATTAACACCACGCTGG
This sequence comes from Acidobacteriota bacterium, assembly GCA_003224515.1. GTDB lineage: Bacteria > Acidobacteriota > Terriglobia > Acidiferrales > UBA7541 > Acidiferrum. The sequence goes on along the minus strand of QHZC01000566.1, from coordinate 1,157 downwards.
GGGCTGCCGTGGCCCCCGGAACCGCTACAGTGGCGCCCGGGAGCATGGCAAATATCACAGTCGGTACGGTCCTGAACGTCGGTAGGGGAACAAACATGGAACCCGTTTACGTCACAGCGACTACAAGCTCGACTTTTACGGCGGCCTTTGCAAAGCCTCACAGCGCGACTGATCCAGTCGGCGGGAGTGCTGGAAGCTCCGGCGCGAAGTTTAGCAACCTGACCGTGACGGATGTCCCTATCTCGTCGACTACATTTGAGTATCCCACTTCGTATGCGACGAACCAGGTGAGCGAAGTGAGCTTTGAGAACGTGTATCTACAGGGTCTAGGGATAGGCCGAGAGGGGAGCGCAGGCATCGTCATCCTGACCGGCCGCAATGTGAAGAATTTCAGTGCACGGGACGTTGTCTTTTCCTCGTTTAAGTACGGGCTCGACTGGCTCACTGCTCCGTCGGGGTCATTCACGTTGAGTCGGCCAATCTTCGGCGGCAGCACCATCGCTGACATAAGGGCAAACGGAGGAAGTCTGTTCGTAGACGGTGCTGAAAGTGAAAGCGCCACCGGCCACCTGTTTCTAACTGGGAACCTTGGCGCAAACGTGGCTCACGCGACGCTTGTTGACTGCTCCGTTGAGATTTCCGCTCCGGCGAATGATTATGTGATCTCTTACGCCGGAAACCTCACCCTCATCGGCAACACGTTCTTTAATCTGCGCGGCGCTACGAGCGTGCCCAAGATCCAAATCAACGCTGGCAGTTTCAAAGAGAATAGCTCTATCGCCTTAACGTCAATCGGGAATTATTACCAGAATGCCGCAACCGCTTATGCCCCCGTGTACGATACTTCAAACAACAAAATTTTGCCGTCGTACTACGCAAACCAACCTGTGCAAGTGGTTTCCCTGGGCGATTACGGCGGACGGGGCGGGGCGCTCGTCAAGCTCAATAATTATCTAACCACTTCCGCGCTCACCTCGCAGACGGCCGGGACTGTGGCTGCGAGCGGCGTTCTGCGCGCCGGAGACACCGATACAGCGGTGGCATTCCGCGATCACGCAGACAATGCGGATGTTCCGGGGTTAGCCAAGGATACTTCGGACGTGGTATTTGTCGGCGGCAGGGTGGGAATCGGCCTGAACTCAGCCGTCCAGATCGGA
>QHZC01000568.1:531-2627 GCA_003224515.1 Acidobacteriota bacterium | reverse complement strand
GAAACGAAGCGAGTCTCATTGGGTGTGCGCAATGCAGGACATCGTAACGCTTTCTGGCTTGTAAGAAGGCAAGCGCGAAACGATAGACTGCAGGATCTTCGCATGAAGTGTTCACATCGATAGGCATCGTCCTGTATCGCACCGAAACGACAGGAATGTTCTTGTAGGTGTACTCCCTGGCAGAAAGCTGATTTCGTGACCGGAACGGTTCCGTGTTAAATAAATCGTACGTGGCGACCTCGGCGAAGTGCCCATCGCGTTGCAGGCTCGATGCCAGGTTCAGGACGAACCTCTCCGTTCCAGACGAAAATTTGGGATAGAACTGATGCACCAGATAGAGGATTCTCACGATAAGTTTAAATACCGTCCTGGAGCATCTTGTCCAGTCCCGCCAAACCGATATCGTGATGACCGCTGGCCAACGCTGTCGCGTACCAGTATCCCATATGGTTGCCTGCGTGAAGAGCGAGCATCTTCCTAAGTGCGCTTGCCACTTCCCTCATCACCTCAGCATCCACACTTGCGTAAGTCCCTGAGAGATAGGTCTCTAATTCGGCCACGTGAGCAAGCAGATGCGGGAGGATCATATTGGTCCTGGCGTCGTACTGAGGTGCCTGAATCTTCCCCCTCGAGATCAGGCTTCTAACAAACTCGTCAAGCCTGGTGTCTTCGGGCGTGCCTTCCTCAACTCTCAAATTTTCCGGCTCCTGAATGTATAGAGCACGAATACGATCGATCAGGCTACCGACAGATTGAGGAGACTTCAGGCTGGAAATCGTGCGAGCTACACAATTCGTTCTTTGATACATCGCCGCGATATCTCGGATGAGGGCTAGATCGCTATCGATTGCGATATAGGATCCGGGGAACAGTTCATTGCGGAATCTCGCATCGACATAGCCCCTTTTCAGAAAGAAATAGGCAGGGCGGTTATGGGAGTGGAGAACGCGAGTGCTATAGAGGAAACCGATTCGGTGTCCATCCTTTATTAGTCGTTTGCCAAGCTCGAGATCCTCGGCAAATCCGTTGTGATATTTATATTTGCGAAAAACTTCACGCTTGATCAGCGCGGCCAGGTCGCTAATTCCGCTGTTCGCTCGTAAACCTAGATCTGAAGCGCAGGATTCGTCCCAAGCAAGGAATCTGTCCCTGTCCAGATGTAAATGACGGTATTGACTCCACATCAGTAAGCGATAAAACAAGTCGCAGTCCGACCGTGGAAACTCGGCACAACTAACAGCGACTACGTCGTTCCTCACGAGCACGTTCGCCATCTCCCAAAGCCACTGCTCGGTCATTGGCAAGGCGTCCTGCACGGTAAAGAGCAGGAAGTCGCCGGTAGCGTACTCGGCTCCCATATTCCTCGACAGTCCATGATTAAACGTTTCGGGGGGTATCTCGACTATTGTCGCACCCTCTCTTTTCCCGAAAAGTATCGTGTCATCGGAAGAGCCCGAATCGACTAAGATCATTTCGCACTCGCGAATAATCGCGGAAATCTTCTTGTCAATAAGCGGCAAATTTTCTTCGACGCAGGGTATCCGCAACTCTACGGGTGCTAGAGCCACTAGCTTCGGAGGAACGTTCCGCTTTTTCAGCCTGCGGATTGCCAGCCTGGTTGCGCTTTTAACGCCATAGATCCTACAGTACCAGAAATATTTCCGAAGAAGCGCGGCAAGCACTTGCAGGCTCATTGTCGATACGCGCAGGGACTGGGTGCCATGATCCAGGACTCCGGCGGACGACTGATATAATTTCTGCTTATGGTCGCAGGTTCTGCCATCGTCGTGACCTACAATTCTGCCGGACAGATCACGGCGTGTCTAGAAGCGCTTCGCAATGAAGGCGGATGGCAGCGGATCGTAGTCGACAATGCTTCTCAGGACGACACCGTCGAACGAGCCCACAAAGCCGATCCGGCCGCCTCTGTGCTCACCAATGCCAAGAATATTGGCTTCGCCGCTGCTGCCAACAAGGGCGCGCGGTTGGCATCCGGCAGGATCCTCCTCTTTCTGAATCCCGACGCGATCGCCCAGCCCGGCGCATTGGATGCTCTCTCTAAAGAATTGGAGCAGGAGGGAGTCGGCGCGGTTGGT
>QHZC01000568.1:0-470 GCA_003224515.1 Acidobacteriota bacterium | reverse complement strand
AGCAGGTTGATCAACCGGCGGGCGCCTGTTTGGCAGTAAGACGCGGGGCTTGGGAGAGCATGGGAGGTTTTGATGAGAGGTTTTTCCCGCTCTGGTTTGAAGACGTTGATCTCTGCCGCCGCTTGCGTGCTCATAATTGGAAAATCCTCTATTCCCCAACCGCCACATTTTTGCACACCGGAGGCCACAGTGTGAGTCGACTTTCCATCGGCGAGCGCCAGGTTTTCTGGTATCGCAACCTCCTTCGCTATTGGCGAAAGCATGAAAGCCGTGCGGCGGTCGCAACTCTGCGCGCGATCATTACGCTTGGAATGGGGCTGCGTTCTTTCGCGACGCTCGTTGGGTCAGGCCCTGAAAATGCGCCGCCCGCCGAGGCGTTACGAGCTTATGCTCGGGTTATCGGCGAATGTACTTTGAGGGGTCCGGACGGTGGAAACCCAATGGCCGATAAGGGCGGGCAATGAAGATCG
>QHZC01000569.1 GCA_003224515.1 Acidobacteriota bacterium | reverse complement strand
AAGAACGTGAAAATCCGCACTCTGCTTCTCAAGTTCTTAGTTTCTCGGTAGCAAAGTTTTGGCGGCACTCTTTACGGCACATATCATTCAGAACCCCCAACCGGAGGCCGTTTTTGAATCAGCTTTAGCCCGGTTGTGAACAGCAAGGGTCAGGCCCCGATGTACCTGGCGTAGAGGGAGCGCGCCACGGCGGGATCCTTGGTGCCCTTGAGGATGGCGCGTCCGTCAGCGAAGACGGTCATTTCATAAGGCGCAATTCGGAAGCGAAGCAGAAAATCGTTCTGGTGCAGGTTGTCGACGAGGGGCCGCAATCGGACTCCCAGAACACCGAGGTCGAGAGTGCGGGCGCGTTCGTGAATCTGGACGGAATCACGTCCGCACATAGTGATGCGGGGCTGGGCTTCTCCTCCAAGATAGGTGAAATCCCGCCTGGCGCAGGCGCGGCATTCGGGATTGCGCGCCACACCGATGGATTGCATGCGGCAAGAACTTCGGGGTGGCCGGAGAGGAGTTTCAAGGCTTCGGCGACTTCCAGCGAGGCGATCAGATTGACGATCGGCCCGAGAACACCGATCGTGTCGCAGGTCTCCTCGAGGCCCTGGGGGGCAGCGCCGGATTCGAGAAGACAAGCAAGGCAGGGCGTTCGGCCGGGACAAATGGTCATGGTCAGCCCGTAACTGGCGACCCCGGCCGCGTAGATCCAAGGCCGGCCGGATGCCACGGCAATATCGTTGATCAAGAAGCGAGTTTCGAAATTGTCGGTGCCATCAAGGAGCAGATCGACTTCACCGAGAAGTGCTTCCGCGTTGCGCGGGTTGAGATCGGCGACGACACCTTCGACGGCCACGGATGAATTGATCGAGCGCAGTTTGCGCTCCGCGGCGACGGCCTTGGGAAGGACGTTGAGAGCGTCGGACTCATCAAAGAGGGTCTGACGCTGCAGGTTTGAGGGCTCAACGAAATCGCGATCGATGATTCTTACGTAGCCGACACCGGCGCGAACCAGAAGATTGGCTGCGGCAGCACCGATTGCGCCGCAGCCGACGATGGCCGCCCGTGAGACCAGCAGCCGTTGCTGCCCTTCCGGGCCGATCCCGGCGAAAAGCGTCTGGCGCGAGTATTTTTCCTGGAGAGAATCGTTCACGAAAGTTGCGGTCCCGGCAGGCACTGCGGATGCGCCTGCCAAGCTACATGATAGCGCCAAAGTGGACGGGGCAGGCAACGCCGCTGTGCTACCCTTCGTCTGAGCGAATGGAAGCATGAAATCGGGCTGGGCCAATGAATGGCGAGGCATTTTCGCGCTTGCGCTCTTGACGGGAGCCGCGCCAACGCGCGCGCAGGCACCGCGAGTCACGTCCGTGACCGGTGTCGCGGAGGAAGAACCGAAGATAGTGGCGATCCGCATCGTCAAAGAAGATGGCCAAATTCTGTCCGACTGGCCCTCCGGAATCGCTGTAGAAACCGGCAAAACGCTGGACCGGGGAAAAATCGCGGATAGTTTGCGCGCGCTTTACCGAACGGGCGACTACGCCGATCTACGTGCGGTCGTGACACCGGTGGCGGATGGAGTGCGACTGGATTTCCTGGTGCGGGAGAATCTGTTTTTCAACCAGGTGCGCATCGAGGGTCTCACCGCGCCACCCAGCGACGCCTCAGCGGCGGCGGCGATGCAGCTTACTCTTGGGCAAGCCTACCGGCAGGCTGCTGTTAACGAGGGGCTGGAGCGGCTGCGAGAGACACTTCGTGAAGAGGGCTTGTATCAGGCAGAAGTCTCCGCGGAAACGGTGCCGCACCTGGAGGCGCATCAGATGGACATTGTCGTGCGCGTGAAGCCCGGGCCCCGCGCACGCGTTGGAATCATCCAGTTGAAGAACGGCACCGAGTATCGCGACACCGAGATCCTCTCGCGATTGAAAATGAAAGCGGGAGGCGAGATCACCTCGGCCAAGCTACAGCGCGGGACCGACCGCATCCGGAAATTTCTGGTCAAGAAGGGGCATCTCAGCGGGCGAGCGGCAGCGCGCCGAGGCAACTATGATGCCGCGAAGAACACGATTCCTCTCGACCTGGACGTAACCGAAGGACCGCGCGTGCAGGTGACCTTGAAAGGCGCGAAATTTTCCAAAGGCGAGCTGAAAAAACTGATCCCCATCTATCAGGAGGGCGCGATTGACGCGGATCTTCTGGAAGAGGGAAAACGCAATATTCGCGAGCGGCTCGAACGTCAAGCGTATTTCGACGCCGAGGTGAATTACACAACCGAGACGCATGAGGTGAAGTCCGATCATGGCGCGGTACGAGGCACGGAAGAGATCATCACCTACACGGTCGAGCGGGGCGATCGGCACAAACTGGTCGGGATAAAAATCACCGGGAACAGGTACTTCGACACCGAACTGCTGCGAAGCCGCTTGCAAGTTTTCGGCGGCGCCTTCGGTTCGGCGGGCCGCTTTAGCCGAAGGCTGGTTGATTCCGACGTGCAATCCATGCGCACGCTTTATCAGGCGAACGGTTTTCTCGATGCCACGGTCGAGCAGCAAACCGAAGACAACTACAAAGGCAAAGAGGGCGATTTGTTTATCCGCTTCGTGATTCAGGAAGGAAAGCAGACGCGCGTCGCTTCCCTCGCGATCCAAGGCAATCAGGCCTTCAAGGAAGATGAACTACTCGGGGTTGTCGGCTCGACGCCGGGGCAGCCGTATTCCGACTTCGGCGTGACGACCGACCGGGACAACATTCTGGCGCTCTATTTTAACGAAGGGTTTCCCGAGGCGAGCTTTACGGCAACCGCGGAACGGGTCACTCTTGATCCAGCGGCACAGAAAGCGGATGCCGGCAGGAACACGGTTTCCCCCCAGAAAAAGGAAAAAAAAGAGCCGGCGGAAAAAGACTCCACCCCTGCCATTGAGCAGGCCGAGGCGGTTCGCCTTGTGTATCACATCCGCGAAGGTCCGCAAACCCGCGTGCGGCGCATCCTAATCGGTGGCTATAAGCACACGCGACCGGGAGTGATTCGCCGAGAGGTGCACATCAAAGCCAAACAACCGCTTCGTGAAGGCGACGTTGTTGAATCGCAAAGACGTCTGTATAACCTCGGGGTCTTCAATCGTGTCACCATCGAGCCCCAGAATCCCAGCGGAACAAATCCCGAGAAGGACATCGCCGTTCTTGTTGAGGAAGCCAAGCGTTACACAGTAGCGTACGGCGGCGGATTCGAAGTGCAGAGGCTGGCCAGCACCACGAGCCCGACCGGGGCACAGATCCAGGCCGCTCCTCGGGGAATTCTTGAGGTCAGCAAACTGAATCTTACCGGGCGCGGGGACTCGCTCTCCTTCAAACTGCGTGGCAGCACCTTGCAGGGGCGCGCTTTGCTGGGGTATTCGGCGCCGAATACTTTCGCTAATCCGCACTTCAGCTTTCAAGCGACAGCGTTT
>QHZC01000564.1:4767-19432 GCA_003224515.1 Acidobacteriota bacterium | reverse complement strand
AACTTCGATGGTTGTATTGATGGGATTTTGGCGCTTCTGCGGCGCGCTTTCCTGTTTTGCCACCGGAGCATTGGGAAGGTCTTGCGGCTTTGGCTCCTGCTGCGCCGCCGCGTTTGCGGCGACGGCCACCAACAGCGCAATGAGGCGCAAAGCCATTGAACCTTGCCGCATTCGGCAATAGTAGCATGGGCTTTTGCTCCGATGGGTTGCCATGAGATTACACCTGCCTAACAGCAAGCCTAATCCCGGCGGTACCGGTAAAGAGCCAGAAGCAACAGCACCGGCAACCGAAATAAAACCAATCGCGCCAAAAAGGGAAACTCCGGAAACAAAGTCCGCGTCGGTTGCTTTCGTCGCCACCAGTTAGGTCACCTCATCCAAAATCATGGCGCTCCCGATCCCCCAAGCCGCCGGTGCCAGCAGCGCCATCAGCCGATGGCGCGCGCCAAACGCCAGAAGGAACGCCCCGAGAGCGCGATCAGCACTCCAAAAAAAGATGATGAACCAGGTATCCGCCCGGATAGAAATGCCGCACTTGCACAAGGTAGAGATAAAGCCTCGGGCACACAAAAATGGCCAGCATCGTCAGCAAATCAATGGCAGCGTTTGTTTCGGAGGCAACGGCCCAGGGGTCTTTTCTATAATCTGGTCCGAGAGGCGACCGCGGCCGCATCCTCAGGCAGTCAAAGACCGAGCGATTCGGAATCCATAATCCGCGTATTGGAACTCCGGCGGAATGCTGGAACGCGCCGCCGTGCGCGTGACCTTAATATGATGCCGCCAGGAGCCGCCCCGCGAAGCCTTACGGGTGCCGCTCTTCGGCCCCAGCGGATTTCGTTCCGGCGAGCGCCCGTAGTAACCGTCGTCGTACCAATCTGCGCACCATTCATGGACATTGTCGCCGAGGTTATAGATCCCGTAAGCATTCGGCCCATACAGACCCACCGGTTCCGGCCCTAGCTTCCACCGCTTATCGTAATCCGGAACCATGTCCGGAGGCGCATCTCCCCACGGGTATAAAAAACCTTCCGCACCGCCGCGAGCCGCACGTTCCCATTCGGCTTCGCTCGGCAAACGATAGCGTTTGCCGGTCACGCCGCTCAGCCACTCGCAGTAGCTCGCTGCCTCATGCCACGACACCGCGACGACCGGCATCTTCGGGTCATTGAAGTTTGCGTCCTTCCAGCACGGAGGCACAGCACCACCCGTTGTCGCAAGGAAGCACCCATACTCCGCGTTCGTCACCTGGTAAACCGCAATCTCAAATGCATCCACCCACACGCGATGCACCGGCTTCTCATCATCCCGTCCCGTCTCGCATCCCATCCCAAACCACCCCTCCGGGATGCCGACCATCACCGGCTCGAGCGTTTCCGTCTGAGTTTTTGGAGAAGTTACCATCGCAAAACCACCATACGCTGCGGCAACATGAGCAAGCAACCGCCGGAAGCGGAATTCATCATCGAACTACTCCCAGCAGTGGGCGCGTTATTGCGGAACAACGTTGACATTCACAGGCAAAGATGATGAGGCGGCCTCGCTGACAGTGGAGATAAAGAGGAGGCATTCCTTCGAGTAGACCGGGCAATTCAGATTGGCTTTCAAGAGGATACGCGCGGGAACGTCGTCCGGGAAAGACAGAGGATATTTGGCACTGGAAAGAGCGGGAATGACCGCGCGAAGTTCTTCGGAACCGGAAAGAAAGATAACTTCATCGACCTTGGGCTCGTTGATGAGTGAGATCACGAACGTGGCCCTCCCGGATTCTCCTTGTAGTCTGGTCCGCAAAGGGATATTCAAGCTGCGCATATCAGTGAGTGCCAGATAGGCGTCGGGGAGCGTGCGCCGGGTGGAGTTAGAGCCTGCAGGCGATGAGGATTTCAGGAAAGGACGCAGGCGCGTCATTTCTTCCGCCAGTTTCCGGCGTAGATTTTGGTTCAGGGACGGATTGCGACCCAATGCGGCGTTTGCCAAGTGACAAATCTCGGCGGCCTTGGCCTTCTGGCCCAATGCCTCGTAAACCTCGACTAGATGTTCGCCAATTTCAGCGCTCTGCATGAGTCTCCAAGAGGCTAGGAGATATTTTTCGGCCCCGGGAAACTCTCCCATACGGAACTTGATCCATCCGAGAGTGTCCCAATTTGCAGCGAGTTGGGCCATGAGGGCGTAATCGCTTGGTTGCGCTGAGTCGGGTGAAATGTCCATGGTTTCCTCGGAAAGAGAGGAAACGGCGCGAGTGGAGTATTCGAGGGCTTCCTTCACATGGACATTGGCTTCGGCGAGAGAGTATGCGATGGAATTGAGAAGAGCAGGCTTCGGATCGTCGCCGAGAGCTTTTTGGTAATTGACCATGGCCTTGTCCGCATCGGGGACAGCCAGATAGGCCTGCCCCAGAGCGTAATACATGCCTCCCGTTTCTTCGGGTGACTCGGCAAGAGCCTTTTCGATGATAGCAATCGCGTCTTTGGGACGACCGGCCCGGGTGTAGGCTTGGCTGAGCAGGAACAGCCCCATTCGATTGTCAGGATTGACGGCCAGAGCCATTTCGAGTGGCGGGATGATCTGCTCGGGATCCTTGGGGTCGAGACCCAGGAGGTTTCCCGGGAAGGTATCGACATCGGGGAACTTGCTGTTGATGAGGATATATCGACTCTCGGTGTCGTTGATCGCCGTAGCCAAGCTGCTGAAATCATGTCGTTTCTCACCGGGAACTTCGCTGAGCAAAGTCTTCATGTGAACGGCTCCATGCAGAACGGAATTCTTGAAAGAGTAGTTCGCTGAAAATTCAGCAAACTCGGTCTTGCGGCTGACATTTGGCGGAACGACGGCAGAAAAGTCGGGGGGAAACTTGATGGTCGCCTCGTGAACGACCTCGCTCAGAGCGCCCAGGGGAAGAGGATCTTTGGATAGTTTTTGTTCTTCCGTCAGGGATGCGATGAAAACAGGAGGAGAAGGCACAGTAATCCGATGGTTTCGCCAATCGGAGAAATCGGTCCGCTGATAGGAACAGGAGACGGAGAAAGGCTGAACGGTGTCCTCGGGTGGGGAAACGGAAACATCGCTGACGGTACCGCCGAAGCCCATGCGCGCGACGATGTTTTGCGTCAGTTCCTGCCAGCGATTCTGAGGAGTGGAGCGATAGGCGAGACGTAGGATGAGTTCGCTGTCGCCACGCAGCTCAAATCGCATTTTCCCATCCAGAGTGCCCTTAGCATCGAGCGAGGATTCGATATTGAAGTGCTCGAAGCAGACGAAGGGTGGGCCGGCCGGGGTCTTGATGAGTCGGGCCGATGCTAGAGCCGGAGCCGGAACGACGAGGGCCTGGCGATCCCGAAGATTTACGACAAGCAGACCATAAGGTGCCACCTCCGGAGTAGCGTCGAGAAAGAGAAAAGAATCGCCACGGGGAATCGCGGTCAAGACGTGATCGAACAGGCTCGGAGAGGGGAACGAAGGATCGAGTCGGAACCTGGAACTGATGAGGACCGGATAGGCAGGGATAGCAACAGACTTGAGAAGTGCTGCAAAAAGTGTGTGCTTGTCCTTGCAATCGCCGTAGCGATTGGCAAGGACATCCGCGGCGGAATGAGGTGTGTAGCGGCTGAGGCCGAGGTCGATACCGATGTAGCGGTAACGAGCGGAGACAAAATCATATAGAGCATGAAGTTTTTCGTCGTCGGTCGTCTTGCCTTTGGTGAGTTCCTCGGCCTTGGCGCGAATTTCCGGGGTGACTGTGGCCTTGGGTTGCACCAAATTGTCGAACCACTGACCGACCTCGCCCCAGGAGGAAAAAGACGAAAGCTGAACGTCAGGAGGAGCAATACCGTGGTAGTTCTTCTCCCAGTCGGGGATTTTAGATTCTTCGATCTTTTTCAGATTGGAGGTTTGGAAGGTGTAGAGCCCGCGATCGCCCTCTTCACGGGCGAAGGGCTGAGGGTCAGAATTGCGGAGCTTGACGGCGAGAGTGCGAGGGACATTGATTTCTAGGATTTCCTTCAGACAGATGCCCGCACGGAAATAGGAGTAATCAAACCAGAAGTGACCCGGTGCAATCGGTTCACGAATGGCCCAGTGGAGATGGGCTTCGAGAATGTCACCGACGGCCAGAGATTTGATGGCGATGTGCTTTTCTCGCTCGTCCGTGTACATAGGGGCTTCGCGGCTTACAGCAGAATCGAGTTCCTGGACATCGGAAGGCGGAGTTTCGATGAGCGTGCCGTCGGGTTTGCGAACGCGAGCGTAAACAACTTCGAGAGTCTCGAATTTGGAAGAGAAGGAATAAACGAGAAGGCCGAACTCGTGGACGGCAGATTCGGATTGGATGCGCACGCGAATGATGAGATCCCGGGAGCCTTTGCCATCGGGCTCGAAACGAACCGCGCTTTGCACCAGGTCATAGACATAGGGCTCTTTGGCGTAAGAGTCGTCCGTGAAATGAGCGGCGGGCACGGAGCTGGCGGCCGGGGAAGTGGGAGGAGTCTGTGCCCCGGTGAATGGAGAAGAAAGAAAGGAGATAGATAGCAAGAAACAAGTCGAAATAGGGGTGCGCATTCGGTTTTGTCCTGGGCGGAGCACCACTGGACATGGTAACGCACAATGGAAGTAGCTGGATGGGCGTTCCACAGGACTTGCTGATGACCCAATGAGAATGGAGCGGTGAGCTGAGAATTCGGCTAACTATTCTTCTCCCCACTGACCACTACCCACCGCTCACGGCCCACTCTCCCTGTGCTATTCTCGCCTCTCCGCGTTCGGGGGATCGCCCGCTCCTCCTACCTTGGAGGTCGTCATGAATAAAACGTTGAAGATTGTTCTGATCGTCGCGGGTGTGTTGCTCGTACTGGTTCTCGTCGCGCCGTTTTTGATTCCCGTCAATCAGTTCCGCCCCGCCATTGAAGAGCAAGCCTCCGCCGCTCTGGGCCGTAAAGTGCAATTGGGCAATATCAGCCTCTCGCTCCTCAGCGGCTCGCTCTCCGCCGAAAATCTCTCCATCGGCGACGATCCTAAATTCAGCTCGGCCCCATTCCTCACCGCCAAGCTGCTGAACGTGGGAGTCGAAATCCCCAGGTGACCCTGCTTCGCAACGCCGCCGGTCAGTGGAACTATTCTTCGCTCGGCGCTTCCGCGGCGAAGTCTCAGGCAAAGCAAGCGCCCGCCGAAAACGCGTCAAACGCCGCCGAGGTTTCCGTCAAGAAACTCACGCTGAGTGACGGCAGCATCATCGTCGGCTCCACGAATGCGCAGAAGCGCAGCACCTACGATCACGTCAACGTCACCGCTTCCGACGTTTCCCTGACCACCAAGTTTCCGGTCACCGTCACCGCCGATTTGCCCGCCGGCGGCAAGTTCAAGCTAGACGGCACCGTCGGCCCCGTAGATCAAGCGGACACTGCGATCACTCCTCTCGACGCCAAGCTAAACGTCACTTCCTTGGATCTTGCTTCCACTGGCTTCCTCGATTCTTCCGCGGGTCTCGGCGGCCTTCTCGATCTTGACGGCAATCTCTCCTCACAAAACGGCGAGGCGCAGACCAAAGGCCACGTCAAATTTTCCCAAGCTCTGCTCGTTGCCGGAGGTTCGCCCGCCGGTGTTCCCGTAACCGTGGATTTCAATACCAAATACAATCTCCGCAAAAACGCTGGCGTACTCAATCCATCGACCCTCGATATCGGCGGCGCCGCTGCGCATCTCAATGGCACCTATGTATCCGCTGGCGAGGCCACCGTCGTCAACATCAAGCTCGACGCCAAAGACATGCCCGCGAAAGATCTCGAAGCTTTCCTTCCTGCTCTCGGCATCCATCTGCCCAAAGGCGCTTCTCTCGCGGCCGGCACGCTCAATTCCGATCTCAATCTGACCGGCCCGACCAACAAACTCGTCATTAGCGGGACCGTCGGCCTCTTCAACGGCGTGCTCGCGGGCTTCGATCTCGATTCGAGAATGTCCTCCATCGCCTCGCTCGCGTTCAGGCCGACAACTTTCTTGCGGTCCTTCCAACCATTGGGAATCTCGCCGGTGCCGGCACGGTGGACTCGAGGAACGCTCTCGATTTCAAAATGCTCGCCACGCTCGCGAAAGACGCGAACAGCGCGGCAGGCTCAGCCGCCGGGGGAGCAAATGGCGTGGCGGGCGTTCTCGGTGGGTTCCTCGGCTCGGTTACCGGCGGCGGTAGCGGTGCTGGCGGCTGCAGCAGCAGCAGCCTGAAAGTTCCTTTTCAGATTCAAGGCACGACCGCCGAGCCGAAATTTATTCCGGACGTCGGCGGGTTGGCAAAAGATCTCTTTAAATCGCAACTCAGCTGTCTTGGCGGAAAGTCGTCTTCCGACGCCACCAAAGCGCAAGGGCAAAATCCCGCCGACGCCATAAACGCTCTCAGCGGCCTCTTCAAAAAGAAAAAGCCCTAGGATGGAATATTTGAAGACAAATCTAAAAACCAAAAAATGAAACCTGATTCTTCACTCATCTCGCAACGCGACGATGGGATCGACTCGCGCCGCTCGTCGCGCTGGAATGTAGCTCGCCACCAGCGCCACACCTCCGAGCAGAGCAATGACTCCCGCATACGTTGCAGGATCGGTCGCTTTCACTCCGAACAACATGCTCCTGAGCAACTGGGTAACAGCGAAAGCTCCCACCAAACCAATCGCGATCCCCATCCCCGCAAGGATCAACGCCTGGCGCAGCACCAGTCGAAACACGTCGCCGGGACTCGCGCCCAGCGCCATGCGCAGGCCGAGTTCGTTCGAACGCTGGCCCACCACGTAGGACATTACGCCGTAAACGCCGGCCATGGCTAGGCACACCGCCAGCCCCGCGAAAATGCCGAGCAGCAGCGTTCGAAAGCGTGGCGCGGCGACATTCTCCGCGAGTGACGCTTCCATGGTCGTGAATTTCACCGGCACGTCGGCTGACCTTTCATTGGCCTTGCGCCGCACGGTCTCGGAAAGCGCAGCCGGCTCCAGCGCGGTTCGAATGACGACACTCAGATGGGTAGCGGGAAAGGGATGCTGCTAGTAGGCCATGTAAATTTCCGGAGACGGTTCCCGCGCCGGGCCGTATTGCCGTATGTCGCCGACGATGCCAACGATCTTCATTGGATTCATGGAATCGAGGCCGCAATAAATGGCGTGGCCCATGGGATCCTGCCCGGGAAATGCGGACTTGGCTAACGCTTCGTTGATTACCGCCGCAAAAGGTGCGTCGTAGGTGTCGCTTTCATGGAAGTCCCTGCCAAGCTTTAGAGGAATTCCCAAGGTGGCGAAAGTGCCGGGCGCTACGACGGAAAATACTGCTTGCGGTGCGCTAACGCTGAACTCTTGCGGCAGATGATCGATCCAATAGCCGCCATTCGAATGGACGTTGCCCGGAGGCGCCATCGTTGCACCGGCGTCCAGGACGCCCGGCAGCGCGCGAAGTTGCGGCAACAGATCCTTGTAGAAGCGTGTGCCACGCCGCGCACTTTCCAGGTCCGAGGCCGGCACGCTGCTCTCCGCGACCAGCACATGCTCGGGACGAAATCCCAGAGCAACGCTTTGCAGCGCGAGGAAGCTCTTCATAAACAGGCCTGCTCCTGCCAAGAGCATCAGCGAAACAGCGATCTCGCCCACCACCAGCGCTCCGGGCATGCGGTCTGCAATACTCCCGCCCGCCGCTCGCGCCATGCCTTGTTTCAGCGATTTGTTCAAGTCAATTCGCAAAACTTGGAGAGCAGGCGCGAGACCAAAGAGCAGACTCGCCACCACTGAAACGCCGAATGCAAATGCCAGCACGTTTCCATCGATCCCTGTTTCGATTAGGCGCGGTACATCCCTTGGAGCTAGCGCCACGAGCACGCGAGCTCCCCAGATTGCGAGGAGCACGCCGACTGCTCCGGCGAGAAGGGCCATCACCATGCTTTCCGTGATCAGTTGCCGCACGATGCGGCTTCGCGTCGCGCCGACCGCGGCACGAATAGCGATCTCACGCGTTCGAGCCACAGCTTTCGCAAGAAGCATGTTCGCCAGATTCGCGCAGGCAGTCAGCAAGACAAGCCCCACGGCGGCCAGCATCACGTAAAGAGTGAGCCGGAAATTGCTGACCATTTCATCGCGCATACGCGTCACGGCGACATTCTTGCCTTTGTTGCTGTCCGGATATTTTTCTTCCAGGCGCGTTCCGATTGTGGTCATCTGCGCTTGGGCCTGCTCCAGGCTGACGCCTGATTTCAGCCGCCCGACGACGAGATAGTTATGTCCTGAGCGCGAACTGGTCTCCGGATAAATCGTGTTGGCAGAGAACCACATCTCCGTCTTGTTCGGAAAATGGAAGCCGTAAGGCATCACACCGACGATGTCGAGAGCTCTGCCGCCCAGGCGGACGACATGCCCGAGGGCATTCGAATTCCCGCCGAAGTGGCTTGCGCTATAGGAGCTGCTGATGATTACGGCTCCGGAGCTTCCTTGCTTCGTTTTGCCGGTGGTGAATACGCGTCCCACCGCGGGCTCCACTTGGAAAACGTGAAAGAACTCAGGAGTAACTTCGGCAACGTGCGCGTATTCGGCTACGGGACCCGCGGCCACGGCTACGTCACCGTCATCATAGTACGCCATGCATTCGAATGCCGTGCTTTGATCGTGCCAATCGTGGAAGTCGGGCGCCGATACATTTCCGTGCCCAGGCTGGCCTTTCCAGAGAGAACCGAGAGTGACGATGCGATCCGGGTCGGCGAAAGCCAGCGGTTTTAGGAGAACGGCATTCACAACGCTGAACATCGCGGTGTTGGCGCCAATGCCCAGCGCCATGATCATCACGGCCACCACCGTGAAGCCGGGGTTTTTCAAGAGCATTCGACCGGCGTACCGCAGATCCTGAAACAGTGTTTCCAGTAGCGGAAGCCCGCGCCGCTGGCGGTAGATTTCTTTCGTTTGCTCGACGCCGCCCAGTTTCATAAGCGCCTCCCTTCGTGCTTCTCGAGCGCTCATACCCGCGCGCAGATTGTCCGCGATGTGCATCTGGAGATGGCTTTCCATCTCGGCGGCGATCTCCTGGTCTCGCCGTTCCTTGCGGAACAGTCCGCCGAATCGCAACAGCCATGCCCGCATTTTTCTCATCACGTGCTCTCTCCGACTTGTTCCTTCACAGCTAAGGCAACCAACCTCAAGTGGCCGAATCACTCATGACGCAGAGCGATGATGGGATCGACGCGCATCGCCCTTCGCGCCGGGAGGTAACACGCCAGCAGGGCCACGCCGGCAAGAAGCAACGTAACGCACGCAAAGGTGATCGGATCAGTCGGCCGCACGCCGTAGAGCAGGCGCTCCATCAAGCGCGTCAGAGCGAAAGCTCCGGCCAGTCCGAGAATTACGCCAAGCGCCGCGTGCCGCAGGCCTTCTCCCAAAACGAGCTTCACCACGTCGCCACGCCGCGCGCCCATGGCTATACGTATGCCGATTTCGCGTGTTTGCTGCGCCACGCTATACGTCATCACGCCATAGATTCCCACCGCCGCCAGCACCAAAGCGAGTGCCGCGAAGAGACCAAACAGGGATAAGCTGAACCGCTGCGGCGCCACCGAAATGTTCCGCAGTTGCTCCAGGCTTCGCAGCCGAGAGACCGGCAGATCCGGATCCACTTGCCGCATTGCCGCAGGGATCGACGAGGCGATCGTTAAGGGATCGCCGTTAGTGCGCACCACCCAATCGCGCAGCAGGTAATTCGAATCGTCCGCCTGCGAAACGGGGAGGTACACGGTGGGCCGCGGCGCCGTCAGAACGTCGTACTCCCGAATGTCGCCGACGACACCTGCGATGGTCCACCACGGAAAAGGATCATCGGGTGTGCCGAACTTGATGCGTTTCCCGAGCGGATCTTCGCCGGACCAGTAGGTCCGCGCCATGGTTTTGTTAATGATGACCACGCGCTGGGCCTGCGGCGTGTCGCCCCAGGAAAAATCTCTTCCGCTCTGAAGAGAAATCTGGAGCGATCCAAAATATCCAGGAGTCACAGCGTCGTAGGCAGCCATCGGGATTTCTCCGGCGGCGGGCGCGACGCGGCCCTCGATGGAAAAGCCCTTGCTGCTGCGGGCAAATGTCAGCGGAATGAAACTGACGGCTGCGGCGGACTTCACCCCGGGCAGCGCTTCGATGCGTTCCATGGCTTGCTGATAAAACGCAGTGCGCCCCGCCAACTGAGAGTATCTTTCGCCACGAGGAATTATGCGAAAAGTGAGGACACTCCGCGGCTGGAAACCCAGCGGCACGCGTTCGAGAATCAGAAAGCTGCGAAGAAGCAGTCCCGCGCCGATCACCACGACGACACCGAGCGCGGTCTCGAGAATTACCAGCAGATTGCGAGTTCGCAGACTCGCACCGCCAGCAGACTCGCGTGCGCCTTCCTTCAATGAATCATTGATATTGTCGCGCGTGGCCTGAAGCGCGGGCAGCACGCCGAAAATAAACCCGGCAAGAACGGAAATCGCCAGGCTGAAAAAAAGAACAGAAGTGTCTATGTGAATTTCGTCCATGCGCGGGATGTGCGGCGGGTTTAGCAGTTTGAGTGTAAGGATTCCCCAGCGGGCGAAAAGCAGACCGAACACGCAACCTAGAAGCGCCAGCAAAGCGCTTTCCGTCAAGAGCTGGCGGAGAATTCTGATCCGGCCGGCACCGAGCGCGATTCGAATCCCGATTTCACGGTGGCGGGCCGATGCACGTCCGAGCAGCAGGCTCGCGACGTTCGCGCAAACGATCAGTAAAACGAAACCGACCGCACCAAAAAGAGCAACGAGTACAGGACGCATTGGACCGGCGATCTCTTCTCGGAGCGCGATTACCTTTGCCTGCACGCCGGTGTTGGTATCCGGATAGAGCTCCGTGAGATGTTGCGCGAGGCGATTCAAATCTCCTTGCGCCTGCGCAAGCGTCACATTCCGTTTGAGCCGCGCGGTGACCAGCAGGAAGTGGCTCCCATGATTGGCCAGATCCTGGGAAGTCATTGCGATGGGCACCCAGAGCTGGTCGTTCCGATCAGGAAAATGAAAATCCGGCGGCATGACGCCGACGACGTTATAGCTCTCGCCATCGAGTAGAATCGTTTTGCTGAGAATTTTCGCATTCGAACCAAACCGGCTCTTCCACAAGCCGTCGCTCATCACCACAACGTGTCGGCCAGCGGGCTGGTCATCCTCCGCGGTGAATACGCGGCCCAGCGCCGCATTCACTTTCAGAACGGAAAACAGACCAGCGGAAACTTGCTCGGCTTCGACGCGCACCGGCTCCCCCGCCCCGGTGAGATTAAAACTGCGGTTGCGGTAGGCTCCCAAATTTTCGAAAACTGAATTCTGGCTTCTCCAGTCTGCGAAATTTCCGGGTGAAGGCTCGTTTTGATCATTCTGGTAGTTCGGCAAGGAGACTTTCTCCCACACCATCACCAGGCGATCCGATTCTGGATATGGCAGCGGTTTTAGAAGCACGGCATGAACGACGGAGAAAATGGCGGCGTTCGCCCCCACACCGAGCGCGATGGTGAGCACGACAACCGCAGTGAAGCCGGGGTTTTTGAGCAGCATGCGTCCGGCGAATCGCAAATCCTGGAACAGTGTTTCAAGAACGGGAAGCCCGCGCCGCTGGCGATAAATTTCCTTGGTTTGTTCAATGCCGCCCAGCTTGATCAGCGCTTGCCGACGCGCTTCCTCCGCGCTCATGCCCGCGCGCAGATGGTCCTGGATGTGCATTTGGAGGTGGCTTTCTATCTCTGTGGCAAGATCCTTTTCTCGCCGCTCTCTCCGGAAGAGCCCGCCTAGCCGCAACAGCCATCCACGCACGCGCCTCATGCGGATTCCTTTCCGGGAGCCAGGAACCGCGCCAGAATTTCGGTGGTCTGCTCCCACTCGTGCGCTTCTTTGTCCAATTGCTTGCGCCCGGCGCGCGTCAGCTTGAATGTAGCCCTCCTGCTCCAGCTTCAGCAGGGCGGGGTACAGCGTTCCGTAGTTCACCGCCAGCAGGTCGCCGCTGGTCTGTTCGATCCGCCGCGCAATCCCGTACCCGTGCAGCGGCCCCAGCGCCTGCAAGGTCTTCAGCACCATCAAGGCCAGCGTGCCTTGCCAAACGTCCGCTCGTTCGCCCATCGTTTGTAGCTCCTATGGGTTACCCATACCTATATGCTACAGTCCCTATGGGAATGCAATAGAAGAAACGTCGGACCCCGGCATTTTGTTTCCGAGTTTTTTTCGTTCCTTCCCCTTCTTGACTCTTCCGAAGCTTCCCACTAGCCTCATCCGTCTACCCTTACGGTTGCCGGGGGACGGTTTCCTTTCAACGCCTTCGCGAGGAGCCTTGCATGCATTCCAACCTGATTCTCAGGTGTGTCTCGGCGGTCTGCTTCACGGTGCTTTTTGCTGGTGCGGCGCCAACTGTTCAGGCGCAAGGCGGCGAGCCGCAATACTTCGCCATCCGCGGAGCCAAAGTTTTCCCCGTGTCCGGGCCGCCCGTCGAGTTCGGCACTATTGTCATCTCTCGCGGCCTCATAACGGCTAATGGAATGGATATTGCCATTCCGCCTGAAGCATGGGTTATCGAGGGGAAAGGCCTCACTGTCTACCCCGGCCTCATTGATTCCTTTACCGATGTGGGAATTCCCGCCGCTCCCCCTGCGAGTAGTGAAGGCGCTCCGCGTCGCTCGCAAGAGGCGGCGCGCGGTCCCGAGGACCGGCCCTTCTCCACGCCGTGGCGCAGCGCCGCGGACGATGTCAGCCTGAGCGACAAGCGCATCGAAGCCTGGCGCAGTGCGGGATTCACAACCGTTGTTTCCGCGCCAAAAGGAGGAATTTTTCCGGGGCAGGCGGCGATGCTGGACCTGGCGGGGGAAAGAGCGGGAGACTTGGTTGTGAAATCGCCGGTGGCGATTCCAGTGGCTTTCCAGACGTCAGGAGGATTCGGCGGCGGGTTTCCGAGTTCGATCTTGGGCGTGCTTGCCTACGTTCATCAGGTCTGGCTGGACACGGAGTGGAGCACCAAGGCGCAGGCCAGGTACGAAAAGAATCCCCGCAGCGTGGCGCGGCCCCGTTATGACCGTACCGAAGCCGCGCTTGCCGATGCGCTGGAAGATCACGCGCTCGTTTTGATTCCTGCGAACAATTCCGTGCAGCTCCGCCGCGCCCTGGAACTGGTCGATCGCTGGCATGTCAACGGCGCTATCTACGGCGGCCAGATGGCTTATGAAGTGGCCCCGGAAATCGCCACGAAAAAACTTCCTGTGATAGTGAATCTCAAGTGGCCCGAAGCCGAGAAGGATGCCGATCCCGAGGACAAGCTGTCGCTTAGAACGCTGCAGTTCCGCGACCGCGCACCCTCCTCACCGGCGGCGCTGGCCAAAGCCGGCGTCAAGTTTGCTTTTTATTCCGGCGGCATCACGGCGCCGCGGGACACCCTGAAGGCCGCGAAGAAATCGATTGACGCGGGTCTCGCGCCGGACGCCGCTCTTCGCGCGATGACGCTGTCGGCGGCGGAAATCTTCGGCGTCGCCGACCGCCTGAGCTCCATCGAAAACGGGAAGATCGCCAATCTGGTCGTCACCGACGGCGATCTCTTCGAGGAAAAAACGAAGATCAAGATGGTTTTCGTCGACGGCCACAGGTTTGAAGTTCGCGAGCCGGAAAAACCCAAGGATCCGCCCAAGGGCGACATCACCGGAAAATGGCAACTCGCCTACACAACGCCGGAAGGGCCCGAAGAATCTACGGCTGACCTCACCATGGATAAGGACGGCACCATCTCCGGCACGGTCACGGGCAAGCGCGGCGCCGCCTCGGTCATCAGCGGATACCTGAGCGTGGACAAATTCAGCTTCACGATCAACATTACCCTCGATCAGGGCCCCACAGACGTCACCTTCTCTGGCACCTTTGATGGAACTTCTCTGAAAGGCTCCATCAGCGTGCTGGGTTTGTCGCTGGACTTTACCGCTGTCAAACCCGGCGCGGCTTCCCGGGCGATGGTCAAGCCGGGAGGTGCTCAGTGAGAATTTCGAATGAGCTGAGTCGAGGCTGCCTGCGCACTCTGTTCCTCTGCTTCCTTTGCCTCATTTACTCCCCAATTCCGGCTCCCGCTGCCTCGCCTCCTGACGCGCCCGCCCCCATTGTGATTCGAAACGCGACTATTCTCACCGTCTCGCATGGAACGATCGAACATGGATCCATCCTTATTAAGGATGGCAAAATCGCGGAAGTCGGCCAGTCCATCAATGCCCCGAGGGACGCTCAGGTGATCGACGCCGCGGGGCAATTCGTCATACCCGGCATTATCGACTGTCATTCGCACATCGCGGCAGAAAGTATCAACGAGGGCAGTGTTTCCGTCTCCTCGATGGTGAACATGGCGGAGATCCTCAATCCGGACGACATCGACATTTATCGTGATCTAGCGGGCGGAGTCACTGCCGCTAATATTCTTCACGGCTCCGCCAATGCCATCGGCGGGCAAACGCTGGTCATCAAACTTCGCTGGGGCCAGCCTGCGGCGAAGCTGCCATTCGAGGGCGCGCTTCCCGGCATCAAGTTCGCGCTCGGCGAAAATCCCAAGCGTTCGAATTTCAGTATCCCGGGTCAGCCCCGGCGCTACCCGGCCACGCGCATGGGCGTCGAAGAGACCATTCGCGCCGCGTTTAGTGAAGCCCGCGACTACAAGAAAGCCTG
>QHZC01000564.1:0-4724 GCA_003224515.1 Acidobacteriota bacterium | reverse complement strand
GGCAAGCGCTACGTTCACTCGCACTGCTACCGCGAGGATGAAATCCTGATGCTCCTCCGCGTCGCGAGAGAGTTCGGCTTTAAAGTGCGCACCTTTCAGCATGTTCTCGAAGGCTACAAAGTCGCCGATGAACTGGCTGCCGCCGGAGTTGGCGCTTCGACTTTTTCCGATTGGTGGGCCTACAAAGTAGAAGCCTATGACGCGATTCCGTACAACGCGGCGCTGATGACCCGCCGCGGCGTAGTCGTGTCCATCAATTCCGACGACGCCGAAGAAGCCACGCACTTGAATCAGGAAGCCGCCAAGAGTATGAAGTTTGGCGGCCTCTCGCACGACGAAGCGCTCAAGATGGTCACGCTGAATCCCGCAATGCAACTTGGCATCGACAAGCGCGTTGGGACGATTGACGTCGGGAAAGACGCCGACCTGGCCATTTACAATCACGACCCGCTGAGCGCTTACGCCGTTGTGCAGAAAACACTGATTGATGGCCGCGTCTACTTCGACCGCCAGCGCGACATGGCCGAACGCTCCGAGCGCGAAAAAGAAAAGAAGGCGCTCATCGACAAATTAAAGAAATCTGCGGAAAAGAAGCCGGAAGACAAGAAGCCCGATGCTACCGTGCCTATCGGACAAAAGCCCGCCGAAAAGAAACCCGAAGAGAAAAAGCAGGAAGAAAAAAAGCCCGAAGACAAACCCAAACCTCCTCAATCAAACAGCATCGGCTTGGCAGCTAAGGCTGTTCTGTCCGGGGGTGCGCTGTGAAACCTACATCGATCGCTCATGGCATCGGGCTGATCTTCGCCGCGGTCTCAGACCTGCCCGGCATCGCCAGCGCGCAATCGCCGCCTTCCACCACTTATGCTCTGACCCACGCGAAAATCTTCACGCTCGCAGGGAGCACCATCGACGACGGCACGCTGATCATTCGAAACGGAAAAATCGCGGCGCTTGGCGTCGGCTTGGACATCCCCACGGGGGCCCAGGCGATCGATACAAGAGGCCTGCAGGTGTACCCGGGATTGTTCGACTCGATCACGCAAATGGGGTTGCGGGAGATCGGCGCAGTCAGCGCCACCGTCGATTCGACAGAGACAGAAAATTACAACCCGGACCTGGTCGCAGCCACGGCCGTATCTCCATCGAGCGAGCACATTCCCGTCACTCGCGCGGCGGGCATCACGGAAGTTCTTGCCGTTCCCGGCAGCGGAGGTTTTGATTCCAGTGGGTCAACCAGCATCATTGGTGGTCAAGCATCCGCGATTCACCTTGCGGGCTGGACCATCGATGAAATGCTCATTAGGAAAAGCACGGCGATGGTGCTGAATTGGCCGGAGATCAGGACCCTAACGTTCGACTTCGCCACCCTTTCGCGAAAGGAAAAACCGTTCAGCGAGGCCAAGCAGGAATACGATAAACAGGTGAACGAAATCACGGACTGGGTGGAGCGCGCCCGGCACTACGCCCAGGTATTGGAGAAAAGCTCACCGGCGAAATACGATCGCGACCTGAAGCTCGAAGCGCTTGCGCCGGTCGTTCGTGGCGAGCTGCCGCTTCTGGTCTTTGCGGATCGCTCGCGCGAGATCCGCAATGCGGTCGAGTTTTGCGAGAAGCAGAGTCTGAGGATGATCCTCGCCGGCGGTTTGGAGGCCTATAAGATTAAAGACCTTCTCCGTTCCAAGGGCGTTCCCGTAATCCTCCGGCCGATGCTCACACTCCCGGTCGACGAGGATGATCCCTACGATCGGTTGCTTTCCCAGCCCGCAGAGCTTGCCGCTGCCGGGGTAAAGTTCGCCTTTGCCAGCTTCGATAATTCCTTCGCGAGGAGGCTGGGACAAAACGCCGCGAACGCCGTCGCATACGGCCTGCCGTATGACGAAGCGCTCAAGGCCGTCACGCTTTATCCCGCGCGGATTTTCCGCCTCGACGGTCAGATCGGGACCATCGAGCAAGGCAAGCTCGCCAATCTCATCGTGACCAACGGCGACCCCCTCGAACTGACCACTGACGTCAAGTTCCTCTTTATCCGGGGGCAACTCACGTCCATGGACAACCGACATCTCCGCCTCTATGAGAAATACTCGAAACGGCCAAAGACGGAATAGTTCCAGCCAGGGTTGCACCAGCGGGCGTGCCCGCCACGGCGGGCTCCGCCCCTCTGACCAGCCTGAAACGTCTTGTCTCGCGGTGCTGTGCCCCGGGCCTGCCACTTGAAATTGCGGGAACCTTTTTGCGCCGGATTGCGTTCATACCGTTGAACCTTATGCGTACAGCTCTGTTCACCGCACTCATGGCATTGTTGCTCACCGATGTGGCCCATCCTGCTCGCGCGCAGGAGGTCGGGAAGATTGTGGACCAGTACGTGAAGGCCGTGGGAGGCGGCAGGGCACTCGCCAAGATCCACACGTTGGCGCTTGAAGGGACCTTTACGAGTGTCGATGGCAAGTCGGGGACGTACACGTTAGATACCAAGCTGCCGAATCGCTACTACTTGGAATTGCTGGTTGGCGAAAAGAATCTGATCGAGGCGTACAACGGGAAGTCGGCGTGGCACCAGAATGCGGCGGGTGAGCTTGGCACACTGGTGGGTTCCGAAGGGATGCAACTGGAAGCGGCCGCACAGTATTACAACTCCCGGCTGCTCAACCTCAAGAAAAGCAAGATCGCGTTGGCGTTCGTGGGGCGCGCAGAGGTGCGCGGTAAAGACGCGCTGCAACTCGAGGTAGCCACGGCCACGGGAGTGAAGCGACAGGTGTTCTTCGATCCGCAGACTCACCTCGTCGTAAAGGAAGCGGCGACCGTTGGCGGAGTGGAGGAAGAAATTCTCTATGACGACTACCGAACGGTTGATGGCGTGAAGCTGCCTAACAAGGTCGAGCTGCACCGGGGAAACGACAAATACGACATCAGCGTGACACGCGCAGCGATCAATGGAACGGTGGGCGAGCGCGTTTTTGATTTCCCGATCAAATCGCAAGTCAAATTGCCGGACTTGAAAGCTCTGTTCAAAGAGATTGACGACAACCAGAAGGCCATCGACAAGATTCGAGAAAACTATGCCGCGTCGCAGTCCGAGGAGGAGACGGAATTCGAGGGCGACGGCCGAGTGAAGAAGCGCGAGGCCAGTGAGTACACTTTTTTCTATCTCAACGGACAAGAAGTGACAACGCGGGTGAAAAAAGACGGCAAGCCCCTGAGCGCCGAAGAACAGAAAAAGGAGAACGAGAAGACTCAGAAACGCATCGAGGAGCTGCAGAAGCGCGAGGCCAAGAAAGAAGCCAAAGAGGAAAAGGCCAAGGAACAAGGGAAGAGTGACGAAAAAGATGAGCCGGGAATAGAGGTCTTCCTGCGCGCGTGCCAATTTGTGAACCCGCGCCGCGAGCGCTTCCGCGGGCAGGACGTGCTGGTCTTCGATTTCGAGCCGAATCCTGAATTCAAACCGCACAAGCTGGTAGAGAAAGTTGTGCAGAAACTCGCCGGCGTGGTGTGGATCGACGAGAAAGCACGCGACGTGGCGCGGTTGGAAGCGTATTTTACCGGTGACATGAAGATTGCCGGCGGCTTGCTGGCGAATCTGCAGAAAGGCACCAGCTTCGTTTTCGAGCAGGCGTTTGTGAATAACGAGGTGTGGCTGCCGACCTACATGGAGGCGCACGTTGGAGTGCGCTTCCTGCTAGTGAAAGGGATCAAAGCGAGCGTAGTGACGCGTTACTGGGACTACAAGAAATTCAATGTGGAAACCCTTTCCACGATCGCGAAGCCTAAGGGAGCGAGGGATGCGCCCGCGGATCCCCCGGCGAAGCCCCGGTAAGAGCGTCCGTCGGCATACAATTCCGGAACTCCGTTTGGACAGACAATCGGTCATTCTCAAAATGCCCCCGGGAGAGACGCGCGGATGTGCGGCGGCCACTCTGAGCCGCTAGCGACGAGGTCAGCTGCGCTTAGAGATCAACGATGATCGACGCGCACTCTTCGCGCGTCTTCGCGAAGCTCCATCTCCGGCAAAAGGGGTTGAGCAAATGCGCCGCCAGCTCGGAGATCCCGGCCTGGCCGGGTAGGTGAAACCCGAAGCAGCTTAGTCTGCAACCGCACCACCGGAGTCTCCGCTCATCTCCGGCCAAATACAGATCAGTCGCGAAACCAGCCGGCAGAACGAAAATTCTTAAATTATTCCTGAAAGTCAACCGTTTTCTGCCTCGGCAGGGTCGCGTGAATCCAAGTTTCTGCCGCGATGAGATGCAGCACAAAGCCGATCCAGAATCCCGTGCCGAAGAATTCATACGGCGTCAAGCCTGAAAAGCGGCTCGTGGCAAAGAACATTCCAATGATGGGGCGGATGGTCGCCACGGCAAGCCCGACCGAAAAGGCGCGAATCATCCACTCGCGGTGCAGCGCGACTTCAAGCCGCCGGATATACCAAAACGCCTTGCCCAGCGCGAATAGAAAGAACGTGGCGAACAGTGTCGTCGCCGCCGCCTGATTGAAGCCGCCGATAGCCGGCATGCCAAAGCTCATCACTAGCGCCGAAGTTCCGATCACAGCACCGCAAACAACAAAAATGCGGCCACTCAAGCGGTGCCACCGGAGATAGTTGGCGCGAATGG
This sequence comes from Acidobacteriota bacterium, assembly GCA_003224515.1. Lineage (GTDB taxonomy): Bacteria > Acidobacteriota > Terriglobia > Acidiferrales > UBA7541 > Acidiferrum. The sequence continues at coordinate 120 of QHZC01000564.1, read as the reverse complement.
TTGCACTGAACTGCAATGGACCTAGCATCATGAAAAGCAAGCCAGGTACAATATGAATGAGGGTTAGGATTGGAAAGTGTGCAAATAAATCATCCAGCGCGGCGAACCGTGCAGCCGCAG
>QHZC01000103.1:1895-9320 GCA_003224515.1 Acidobacteriota bacterium | reverse complement strand
CCCGGAAGTCGCACCCTCGCAATTCGAAATCAACTACGGCTACGGCGAAGTGGTTTCCGCCGCCGATCAAATCCAGCTTTACAAGCTGATTTGCCGACAGGTCGCCACCAACATGGGTTCTACCGCTTGCTTCTTGCCGAAGCCTGTGGTGGGCGTCAACGGCAACGGCATGCACACCAACGTTTCGATCAGCAAAGACGGCAAGAACTTGTTCTGGGACCCCAAGGGGGAAGAGAAACTCAGCAAGATGGGCTGGGAGTTCGTTGACCGCATCCTCACCCATGGAAACGACATCTGCCTGTTGTTCAATTCCAGCGTAAACGCCTATCGTCGGCTCGATCCGCACTTCGAGGCGCCCAATCAACTGAAGGCTTCTCCCGTGGACCGTGGCGCGATGGTGCGCATCCCCATCGGCAACGAACGCAGCATGCGCACGGAGGTGCGCGCCGTCGCACCCGACGCGAATCCTTACCTGGTGATGTACTCGATCTTCAAGACCGGACTCGACGGCGAGACCGCGAAAATCAAGAATCTGCGCTCGTTCGAGAAGGCGGACTGGACGACGAAGCTCTTCGGCGCCGACGTCAAGGCCCGTTACGGCGACCTGAAACGCGCCTCCGCCGACCGCTGCCCGCGGGCCCTCGGCACATTTGTCAAAGTGCCAGAAGTTCAGTATCACCACGAGGTGTACAACCAGTTCCTCTGGAACTTGTTCTAGAAATGGTTCTCTAACAAGACAAGACGCCCCCGGCCGATTCCCGGGCGTTTTGTTGGTAGTCCAGGAAGTTTCGCGGGATCGCTTAGTTTTGCTTGCCGTAGGCGCGGGATGCGGTGATTCCTTTTCCTTCGGTCACCGTCAGGGCTTGACCCGTGTTCGCGTTCGAAAGCCGATCGACCTGACCACTGGGCCAGCGAATCTCGATCGTGTCGGCCTTGTCGTTGTGCGCCAGGCCAAACGTCAGAATGAGTTCGCTCGCCGAGAGGTAACTGGAGCCGCTACGCAGCATCTGCGTCTGCGTTTCGCCGCCTGCGCTCAATCGTACGGTAGCACCGATACCGTCGCGGTTGGATTTTGTACCGGTCAGTTTGATGCGCAGACTGTGGTTCAAGGCTGCGGCGCCCTGCGCTTCATTCCGAAACAAATACACCGGGCCGCCGTTGGTGGAAAGCAGTAAGTCCAGGCGGCCGTCGTTATTGAAATCCGCATAGGCGGCGCCGCGCCCCACTCGGGGAGTGGCGAAAGCTTGGCCAAGTGACTTCGTGACCTCTTGGAATTTCCCTTTGCCGATGTTGCGGAACAGATGCGGTGGCATGGCGTATTTCACGTTCGCCTGCACACGCTGTATATCGGCATCGATGTGGCCGTTCGCGACGAGGACATCCGGCCAGCCGTCGAGGTCGTAGTCGAAGAAAAAGCAGCCGAATCCGAGTGTGAGGAGCGAAGCGCGGCCGATCTCCGAGCGCGGAGCTTCGTCGACGAAGAGTCCTTTTCCTTCATTGTGATACAGCGAGAGCATCTGGTTGGCAAAATTGGTGATCAACAGGCTGGGGAAGCCCGAGTGGTCGTAATCCGCCGCATCCACGCCCATGCCTGCGCGGGCAACGCCGTCTTCGCTGAAAGCGACTCCTGCGACGACCGCTTTTTCTGTAAACGTGCCGTTGCTGTTATTGCGATAAAGCTTGTTCGGCTGGGTATCATTCGAAAACAAAAGATCGGGCCAGCCGTCATTGTCGAAATCGAGCACGGCGATGCCGAGAGACTTCGAGGTGGGGTCGCCGAGACCCGCTTTTTGCGTCAGGTCTTCAAATGTGCCGTTGCCGCGATTGTGCCAGAGACGAACGGAAGTTCCTTTGTAGGATTCCGGCGTGCAGTACGATTTGCTTTTGCCGTCCAGCGTGCAATACAGGTCCGTCTCCGGCGCCCCCTGGACATAGTTGCCGACCACCAGGTCCAGATGCCCGTCCTTGTCGTAGTCGACCCACGCCGCGCTGGTGCTGAACTCCTTGGGCCCCAGCAGGCCCGTTTTTTGCGTGACATCCGTGAAAGTGCCGTTGCCGTTGTTGTGAAAAAGGCGGCTCTGGCCGTAGGCAGTGACAAAAAGATCGTCGTATCCGTCGTTGTCGTAGTCGCCCACGGCCACGCCCATTCCAAACATGTTCGCGTCCAATCCCGCCTTGTGCGTTACCTCCGTGAACGTGCCGTCATGATTGTTGTGATAAAGCTTGGGGGTCGTGTGTTTCTGAATGTGGCCGGGCCAGTCCATGTCGTTCACAAGAAAAATATCAGGCCAGCCGTCGTTGTCGTAGTCGATGAAGGCTACACCCGGTCCCATGGTTTCGGGGAGAAATTTCTTTCCGAAAGCGCCATTGTTGTGAACGAATTGCAGCCCGGCTTGTTGCGTGACATCGCGGAACTGAATCGCTGAGCTTTCCGGCGTTGCTCCGATTCCGGTTTGTTCGACCAGAACTATTGCCAGGGCAAAAACTAAAATTGTCGCGAGCGAACGCTTCACCATTCCCCCGAGTTTCAGTCGCGGCCCACGCCGAGTGCATCGGCCGCGCGATTGATGTAGTTAAACCAGGACGCGATCAGCGTGATCTGCAGAATGCCACGATCGTCAAAGCCAACCGCGCGCAGCTTGACATGATCTTCCGGGCCGCATTGCGTCGCGTCTTTTGTCAGCTTCACCACGTAGTTCAGCATTGCACGATCCTGCTCGCTGATCAGCGCAGTCCGATAGTCCTTCCGCAGCGCATTGACCATCGCTTCATCCAGCGTGACCCTACGCAGAAACTCTGCGTGAGACTCGATTCAATAGTGGCAGCGATTCGTTAACGAAACCATGGTGGCGATCATTTCGTGCTGATGCCGCTGGAGCGGTAAATCCGGCGACATGAGCGCACCAAATGTGCTGAAAGCATGGAAGAGCACGTTGGGGAGGAGCGTATGGCTCGCCACGATGCCCGACGTTTCGCCGTCATTCACAGGATGAACCGGGGCAGCGTATTCGATGGGATAGAGCTTGCGCTGCGCTTCCGTCGCGATCCTGACGCGGTCGTCTTCATCCATTCGAACAGTCTTGATCCAGGTCATTCTTCGCAGCTCCTTGAACCGGCTATCATCCGGAGAATTATTTTGAACCGCCGGGACGGGCGCGCTCCCGGGTTACACTTTGCACTGACGCCCGCGCCGCAATCGCCTTTTTGGTTTGCGCCGGTGGAAGCGTGACGCTGAGGTGCTCGTGAATCGCCTGGCGCTCGTTGTTGTCTTCGGGATGAGTCTGGCGGTACGGCCCGGTGATGGCCTGAGCCGATTCATCGGCCTTGAATCGCAGATACCGCGCCTTGTGTTCGTTCGCCTTAGCGTCGTCGCCCAGGCCGTTGTAGCAGAGCATCAGGTTGTAATGTGCCTGCAGATCTTCGGGATCAATGGAAAGTGTCTGCTCGAATTCCTTAACGGCATCGGCGTAGCGCTTTTCGAGAAACAAAACGCGGCCAAGCTCGTTGCGCACAACACGATCGCGCGGGAACTGCTCAAGGACGGTCCGCAAGTGAGTAATCGCGCCGTCGTATTCACCGTCTTCTTTGAGAGCGCGGGCGTAAAAGAAATTCGTGCGTGCAAGCCGCGCGTCGATCGCCAATGATTTCTCTAGCACTTTTCGCGCGCCCGCAGTATCCCCCTCTTGCACCAGAACGCGGCCGGTGTTGGTCCAGCCGTCGGGATTCAGCGGATCCGCCTGCGTGATTTTCTCGAAAGCCGCCGCGGCGGCTTTCAAATCGCCCTGCAAGAAGAGCCCGATCCCGTAGTCGTTCCACCGCGTCCAGTCTTCTTTGGTGCTGGCGGTCTTGGGTTGGGGAACGGGAGCGGCTCGAGGAAGAACGCGCAGAATCTTGGTGTCTTCGGCAACGACGATGATGGGGAGATCGGGGATCGCTTTGAGGTCGCCGGACACCTTCGAGGTGTCGCCGCTGAACGCCCACTTGCGGTCATCGTAATCAGGTGTGGTTGCTGAACCAAGGCCGCCCGGCCCGGTTTTATCCGCTTCGACCCCGGCAAACGAGAAATGCGTCTTGAACCAGGTGAACTTGCGATAGTTCAGCCGAGCGTGCAATGTGATTTTGTCGCCCGCATTTTCCGGGATGTGGAGACGATAGTGCGCCGTGTCCGCCGCGCCCGGAGGAATCAGATGGACGTAAACAACCGACCGAGTCGCCCAGGCGTTTCGTTTGTTGATGGGGTTGCCGTGCCCATCGATCTGCAGCGAACGATAGAAGTGCGCCCCAGGCTCGACCGGGCCTTTGCCATCGTTCTCCACTTTTCCGCTCCAGAAAATCGTCTGCCCCTTTTCATCCGTGGCCTGCAGCTCAAGCCAAACATCGAAAGCGTCAACCGTGCCGCCGGGGAAGAAATGCCCGACCTTGCGAGTACGCACAACCACATCCACGCGGGCGTCATCGCCCCGCCGCACTGCCGCATCGGTGCGATCGATGGGAGCGGTGATGGGGCGGACTTCCCCGGCCGGGCCTTTCGGCAGCGAAATATCAGATTCTTCGCCAACGGCGAAAGTCGTCGAGAGTTCCGGCTTTCCCATTTCGCTGCGCACGGGTGCGTTAGTTTCTTTCTCTGCTGGAGAGATCGCGAAAATATCGAGGCTCAGTTGTTTATCCTGCAGGAAGTTTTTGGCGAACTCGTATTGCGCTTGGTCCTGATTCGCCGTGGGTACCGCCGTGTTCGCGCCGGGGAAGCGGTGCGAATGGATGAGGCCGTCGACGTTGCCGTCATCGTTCGAGGGAACTTGTGGCATGCGGCAATCGGCGCAATTCATCGGCGACTTCGGATAGTAGAAGGCGCGCGCCCCCTGCCCGGAAACGCCGCTGGCCTGCCAGTTGTCATATTCATTGAAGCCGCGAATCCACCGGTAATGATTCACCGGGACATCCAAATGAACCTTGTGGCACGAAGAGCAAAACTCGGCGGTGTCCGTGCGCATGAACGGCTTCAGGAAGGTGCGGCGGTGCGGCTCCGGGTTCAAGCGTACTACGAAGTCATGCAACTTGCGGACGAGCGGGTTTTCGCTAGCCGCCAATTCATGGAGCTTCGGGTATTCAAGGAAAAAGTCACCCTGGCCCATCGTGCTCTTCACTTGCACAATGCTGTGGCACATCAGGCAGCCGAGGCCGGCGCGAGCTTCCGGACGATCAACGATCTGCTTGATAGGCGTATCGAACAAGCCGCTGTAGAGCAATGCAGGATCGTGGCAGCCGGCGCACCACTTGGACGAGCGCACGCCAGCGACTTCCTGCATGTACTCGATGCTCTTCCGGTACCACTGGTTATTGAACGAAGAGAAATGATGCATCGAGCTGTCCCACTGCTTGTAGATGTCGGCATGGCAGCGCTGACAGGCATCCGATTTCATGAAGTACTGGGAGGGAATATTGCTGCCATGTTTGGTCTGCGCGGAGCTGGGGAAGAATTTCCCCCGAGGACCGTCGCCTTCGCTGTCCATCGTTTCCGGCGGCATCAGCGGATTGGAGATGCGATTCGCGTTTTTCCAAGCGACCTCGCGCGTCCACCACGTTCCGGCCGCGGTGCCCACCGTCAGCAGCGTCAGCGCGGCAAATCCTAAGCCGCGCCGAGTGGTGCTTCGACCGAGCCACCCATTTGAAATGAGCCATGAGGTTGCCAGGAAGAGCGCGCCGAGAACAGACAGCATAATATGCGCATACAACCACGGCCTCAGCCGAAGGGGCGTGCCGATTTTCACCAAGACGATTCCGAGAAGCGCTCCCACAGTCAGCAGTAGCCAGCCCACGCGGGCCAGCAGTGTTTCGCGGGGGAGCAAGCGTACAACGTAAAAAAGGAGAAGAATCGTAAAGACAATTCCGGTTGCGACATGGAACAAATCCATAACAAAGTAAGAGATCGTGGCCGAGGGATATCCGTACAGGTAAACCGCGCTGCCTGCCAGCGCAACCAGGATTCGTGATAACCACCGCTTTATAAAGCCAATTTGCATCATCTCCACCTGCGGGCGCGGTTTGCGGCTATAAAAACAGCGGCCGGATGGCTAGGTAGCATCCGGCCGCAATTCAGTTTGGGGTGCCCCGAAGCAAGCCAGGAACTGGCGAGGCCGGAGGCGATACTGCTTGTGGGCACAGTTATAGGCAATTGCCGCCGAGGCTGGCAATAATGCAAAAGCACTAGAAGCCAGACTGTACATCTATCCCATTTGTTTCCAAACAGTTGTAGGTTCTTTCGGCTCGCAGGTCTTTGTACTCCTCGCTGCGCCCGCTAGGCCAGTCAATCACCACACGGTCGATTTTATCGCGCAAGCCGAGGCCAAACGTTACCGGCAATTCCGACTGAGAAAGATAGCTGGAGCCCCCCCGGACCATCCTCGATTGCGATTGCCCCTGGTAGAAAATGCGCACCAACGAGCCGATGGCCTCGCGATTCGACTTCGTACCCCTCAGGTGAAATCGAATACTCCGAGAATGCCCTTCTTGATCGTTCCGGTATAAGTACGCTGGCCCATTGTTGGTGGTCAAGAGGATGTCCGAGTCACCGTCGCGGTCGAAATCGCCGCAGGCGAGGCCACGGCCGACCTTGGGAGTTTCGAAACCTCCGCCAACTTGGTCGGCCATGTCGCGGAATTTTCCGCCGCCTTGATTCAGAAAAAGTTGTGGAGGTTGCGCGTAGCCGACGTTGCCGCGTATGTTTCGAACGGTTTCGTCAATGTGGCCGTTGGCAACGGCGAGGTCCAGAAAACCGTCGAGATCAGCGTCAAGGAAGGAGCAGCCGAAGCCGAGCGAGTTGCGCGAAGCAGCCCCGATGCCGGATGGAATGGACACGTCGTCGAAAACTCCCGGGGCGCTAGCACGATACAGACCGATCATTTCATTGTCGAAGTTGGTGATGGCCACGCCGGGTTTCCCCGAACCATCGAAATCTCCGGTGTCGACGCCCATGCCTGCACGTGCTTTTCCTTCCGTGCTGAACGCCAGGCCGGCCTCCACCGCGACATCCTTAAACTTCCCGTTCTTCAAATTACGGTACAGCTTATTGGGTTGCGTGTCGTTGGCTACCAACAGATCCGGCCAGCCATCCTGATCGTAGTCGAGCATCGCCACTCCGAGGGATTTTGAGCTGCTGTCAAAAATGCCGCTGGTTGCCGTTACGTCTTCGAAAGTTCCGTTGCCGCGATTGTGGAAGAGCCAGCACGTGTCCCCGCGATACGCCTCCGGCGTGCAGTACGATTTATGCGAACCATCGAGGCTGCAAAAGACATCGTGCTGGGGCGACCAGCGCACATAATTACAGACGAAAAGATCCAGCGAGCCATCCCGGTCATAATCAAACCATAGCGCGGAAGTGCTGAAGCTCTGACGCCCGAAAAGGCCGCTCGAACGCGTCGCATCCAC
>QHZC01000103.1:0-1741 GCA_003224515.1 Acidobacteriota bacterium | reverse complement strand
GTCCATGCCGTTCACGAGCAGGATGTCTTGCCAGCCATCGCTGTCGTAATCGAGGAACGCGCAGCCTGCGCCCAGGGTCTCTGGGAGCAACTTGCCGCCATAGGCGCCGCTGCGGTGCCGAAACTGGATTCCCGCCGCGTTCGTCACGTCGGTCAAGCGGAATCCCAAGGAAGACGCGGGATTCGCGAAGGTCCAAGGTGGCGCTGCCGCGGTAGCTAATCCTGCACCGAAGGCTTTGAAAAGAAAGTCTCGCCGGTTCACGGCAGATTCACCAACCCATTTCGAATCGCGTAAACCACCAGCTCTGCCGTTTTGTGAATCCCCAGCGTGTCCATGATATTGGCGCGGTGCACCGCAACGGTATTCACACTCAGATTCAAGTCCGCCGCGATTTCCTTGTTCGACTTGCCGGCCACGATGTGTTGCAGGATCTCCAGCTCGCGTGGCGTCAATCCTCCGCCGCGCTCCCCTTTGAGCGTGTCCGGACGCGACACCTGCGGGTCGAGCACCGTCATGCCTGCCGCGATGCTCTTCACCGCCCTGACTCGGAATGCATGCTCAGCATCAGGATTCCTGCCTCCGGAAATTTCTCGAGGATTTTTCGCGTCGCTTCGATACCGCTCAGTTCCGGCATCGCGCAGTCCATTACGGTAACTCTCGGCCGCAATTCGCAAGCCAGGCGCACGGCTTCCCTACCGTCGCTGGCTTCTCCAACGACGGAGATTGCCGGGTCATCTTCCAGCATCCGGCGGAATCCACGTCGCACCAGCACGTGATCGTCGGCCAGCAAAACAGTAATCTTATGCACCATTTGCATCCACTTTGACTCTGGGAATCAGGAGGCACACCTTGGTCCCGCCCTGCGGCCGTGCTGAGATTGTCAGGGTGCCGCCAATTAACTCGGCGCGTTCCCGCATGGCGACCAACCCGATTCCACGCTGCATCTTCTCTGGCACGAAACCCGTACCGGGATCTTCCACTTCGAGCTCCAGCGAATCCGGCGAGAACCTCAGCCAAATCCAGGCATCGTTGGCCCCGGAATGCCGGTTCACGTTATTCAGCGCTTCCTGCAGCACGCGGTAGATATGCACGCCGGCGCTCGTCTCCACGGGAAATGGCTGTCCGGTCTTCTGGTAATGCAGAGCTAGGCCGGTTTGACGCTCCACCGTAGGAATATACCAGTCGAGAGCGCTTTCTAACCCGGCCTCTTCGAGTAGCACCGGATGAAGTGCTTGGGAGAGCGTCCTGATATTGTTTAGCGTTGATTGCGCGATCTCCTGCACCTCCTTCAGATCCTCGCGCAGGGGCGATCCTTCGGCGGCGTGCTTGCCCGCGCGGCCCAGCATCGATCCGATCGCCGTCAAGACCTGCCCGAACTCATCGTGGAGTTCGCGGGAAATGTGCCGCAGCGTCGATTCCTGTGTGGAGATCAGTTTTTGCGCCAGCTCGCTGCGCTGCTCGGAGAGCTCTGCCAGGCGTGCAAAAATTTGCCGGTTGCTGCGAATCAGATACAAGCTCGTCAGAACAATGGCAATGAGCGTTGCCGCCAGGAAAATATAGAGCTGCCGTTGCACACCATCGTAAATCTGCGCGATGCGCACGGCGGCCTGCTCCTCGCCTTCGTTGTTTCCCACCAGCAGCCGCGAAACGACGGTGCTGAGCGCTTGCTGCCGCGCTTGAAGCGACAATCGAATCTGTTCTCGCGCCTCCGCATCCTTGCCGTTCTGCGCCAGCCCGAACA
>QHZC01000565.1:4158-6817 GCA_003224515.1 Acidobacteriota bacterium | reverse complement strand
GCTCTCGACGCTCGACGGTGGGCGCATCGGAATTGCCGCGCAGGCCACGGGCATCGCGCAAGGCGCGTTCGAAGCGGCGTTGAAGTATTCCCAGGAACGCATGGCATTTGGCCATCCGATTTCGCAATTTCAAGCCATTCAATTCATGCTGGCGGACATGTCCACGGAAATTGACGCGGCGCGGCTATTGATTCGCAAGGCGGCGTGGAAGCAGGATAGCGGCGCTCGATTTAGCATGGACGCCGCGATTGCCAAACTGTTCGCCAGCGAGATGGCCACGCGCGTCACCCACAAAGCTATTCAGATTCATGGCGGGAACGGTTACAGCCGGGAGTATCCCGTCGAGCGCAACTACCGCGACGCGCGCATCACGGAAATTTACGAAGGAACCAGCGAGATCCAGCGGCTGGTTATCTCTTCCTGGGTTCTGAAGTCTTAGCCGCCCCGTAGTATCCTGACCGCGTGCTGGAACTCGACTGTGAACTCGAATTTGATGCCGCGCGGACCGAAGAGCACTTCTTCCCTGCCCTGCCGTCGCAGGCGGCGGTTTGCTTGATCGAAGCACGCGAGGAAAAAGCCGACCCGTTCCTGATTCGCACGCAGAATCTGCGGCGAAGGCTCGAACGGCTGCTGGGGCCGAGCGACCCGGCGAGCAAGCGGCTGAATCTGAGCGACTTTGCGCGCGGTATCCGCTACCGGCGGACCAGTTCGGCTTTCGAACAGACACTCACTTATTACCAGCATGCGAAGCAACTGTTTCCCGAACGCTATCGCGAACTGATGCGCCTGCAGCCAGCGGCGGTCCTCAAAGTAAATTTGCGCAATGCCTATCCGCGCTGCTATGTGACTCGCCGAATTCCCGTCGATGAGGCCGGCGTGCCAACGGGCGGAGCGTATTACGGACCATTCGCATCGCCACGGTCCGCCGAAACATTCGCCGAACGGATCCTCGACTTATTCAAAGTGCGACGCTGTCAGATTAAGATCCGCCGCGATCCTACTTTTCCGGGCTGTCTGTACTCCGAACTGAAAATGTGCCTCGCGCCATGCTTTGCGGGATGCACGAAGGAGGAATACGACGTCGAAGTACAAAGGCTAGTGCAGTTCTTCGAAACCAGCGGGGGATCGGTCAGGTCTACGATTGAGGTGGAGCGCGAGATAGCCAGCGAGCAATTGGACTTCGAACGGGCAGCCACGTTGCATAAAAAAGTGGAGAAGCTCGATGAGGTCTTGCGCGGGAGACCGGAACTCACGCGGCGGATTCAGGACCTGGACGCGGTGATTCTGCAGCGGGCCGTGGAAGAACAAACGATCGGTGTCTACGGCGTGCGCGGTGGGAGGCTGGCAGATCCGTTTTTCCTGCGATTCGCGGAGATTGCCAGCCAGCCGCGGTCGGCGGAGCAAATCTTCCGCGAGCATTTTGTAGCGGGACCCGGAGCAACTGAAGGAGATCTTGGCGAGCACCTATGGCTGCTGGCGCGGTGGTATTACAGCAATCCGCGCGAAGGCGAGATTTTCTTGCGCGAAAAAGACTGGCCCTATCGTAGGATTCTTCGGGCATGTTCGCGGCTTCTCGCGCCGAAGACTAGCGAAGCTGACACCCATCCGACACCGGGGCCGGCTCAACCACCCGAAGGAGCGTCATGAGCAAATCCGCTACCAAAGAAGGAACCACGCGCTACGCGCAGAAGTTCGCGGCCCGCGCTGCCAAGGGTCATTTTCGAGAAATGCAGAGGTTGCTGCTCTCCTCTCTCGGAATCGGCACCTATCTCGGGGAACCGGACGGAAAGACGGATGAGTGCTACCGAGCGGCGGCCGTCGCGGCGGTGGAAAGCGGGATCAATGTGATCGACGCCGCGATCAATTACAGATTTCAGCGCAGCGAGCGAAGCATCGGCGCGGCCATCCGGCAGCTTGCGACCAAAGGCATTGAACGAGACGAAATCGTGGTGTGCACGAAGGGTGGTTACCAGACGCCCGATGGGGCCATGCCCGGGGACCCCAACGAATATTTCTTCCGCGAATACATTCAGCCGGGAGTTTTCAGCACGAAAGATATCGCGGCGGGCAGTCATTGCATGACACCAAAATTTCTGAAAAACCAGCTCGGACGCAGCTTGAAAAACATCGGCGTGGAGTGCGTGGACATCTATTACCTGCACAATCCGGAGACACAGCTTTCTGAAGTGTCGAAGGAAGAATTTCTGAACCGCGTGCGCGAGGCCTTTACGTTTCTTGAATCCGCCGTGGAAGCTGGCGAGATTCAGTATTACGGGATGGCTACGTGGAACGGCTTCCGGCAAGACGCCCACACGAGAGATGCCATGCAGCTCGGGGAGATGGCGCAGATGGCGCAGGAAATTGCGGGAGGCAGACATCACTTCCGTTTCGTGCAACTTCCATTCAACCTGGCAATGACCGAGGCGCTGACCCTGGGCAATCAATCGCTTCGCGGGCGTCATCGAACGGTGATGGAGGCAGCCAGTGAGGTGGACGTTACGCTGATTGCCAGCGCTTCGCTGCTGCAAGGTCAGGTGGCGAAGAATCTGCCGGGGTTTGTCGCGGAGGCGCTTGGTCTGGAGAACGACGCGGAACGGGCGTTGCAATTTGTGAGGTCATCACCGGGAATTACCACCGCGCTTGTGGGAATGTCGCGCTT
>QHZC01000565.1:0-4103 GCA_003224515.1 Acidobacteriota bacterium | reverse complement strand
GAAAAGAAAGACCCAAAAAGAGAAGCCGCGGAGGGCGCAGGGTTCAGGGAGAAGGGGGGGAAAGAAATCCAAGAGCGCTAATGACGGAGGCGGAAAACCTCGTCGGTCAACCAGGCGTTGATGGCGCGACCCAATTGGTCGAGTTTGCCGGCAAAGAAATGATCGACCCCTTCGACGACCACGAGACGATTCTCACCGGGGAGCGTGGGGATGAGCGCTTTGACTTTTTCGATGGCGCCGTGCTCGTCGTTGCTTCCATGCACGAACAATTTTGGTTTTTTGCACTGGCGAAGAAATGAGAAATCAGTGTTGTTGACGGGAATACCCAAGCCGATCAGGTGAGAGACGCGCGGGTCATCGCAGCCGACCCGCATGCCAACCCAGGAACCAAAACTGAACCCCGCGAGTAACAACGGCACACCGGGAAACTCGGAAGCTAGAAAGTCCAGCGCGGCACGGACCTCAGCTTGTTCGCCGAAACCGCGGTCGTGCACGCCGGCGCTGAGTCCAGCGCCGCGAAAATTGAATCGCAGAACAGGAAGGCCCAGCGCATCCAGCGATTTCGCTGCCTGGTAGACCACTTTGTTGTGCATCGTACCGCCAAAAAGCGGATGGGGGTGGCAGACAAGGGTGGCGAGCGGCGGAGGCGCGACGGCGGACGGCGTCCAGAGAATCGATTCGAGGCCTCCGGCAGGTCCTTGCAAAAAGAAATTGCGAGATTCGTGAGTGCTAGTCATCGACGCGCCATGGACAAATTTGAAGTCTAGCGCATCGAAGGAAAAAGACCGAATGCGGCCGGCGATCCTCGACTCGTCTACTCCAGGCGGCAAACACCGACATCCAGGGCAATGCTGCCCGGCACCGCAGCGACACGCACAATCTCGGAGAGGAATTTGCCGGTGCCGTGCCAAGGCGCAGAAGCCGGGTCTTGAAACGCGATCTTCAAGAGATCACCGAGCGCGTACTCGCGGTGACTGCGAAAACGCATGCCCTGTGCCGATATGTCGACGGTCATGGCCTCTTCAAACCAGGGAATTCCTTCCGGATGCACGCGGACGGGTACGGCGAGTGCCCGCCGCGCACTGCCGCGTCGTTCAGGTTCGTGACGATTGGAAGTTCCGTTGGACGAAGCGTGCGCCTGTTCTTGGAGATGCAATGCCACTGCGAATGTTGCCGGGGCATCGGAGATCCCAAGGACACGGGCGAGTTGATCCAATTTTTGGTAACGTTCCTGTTCCAAGGCGCTTGCCGACTGAACTTTCTCGCGTGCGTTTGTGGAGCGTATCACCTCAAGCACTTCGTTGCACCGTGCCACGCGCGCGAGAATCTCCGGCTGGCCATCGGAAAGCAACGCGTCATAGGGAAAGGTTACCCATAGCGTTATACCCGGAGTGTGGAACTCTTTGGTGGAAACGAGCAGACCGCTGCGCGAGACGTCGATGGTTTCTCCTAATTCGATTTTCTGGCCGAAAGGGTTAGTCCAGCGCATGCGCACCGGAAGGCGCATCCGCACGCGGCGGTGCTCGCGGCTGTCCGCAGGCGTAACAGTACTGCCCATGGGAGTCAGTGTAGCGCGCAGGTATTTAAACTGCCAAGACCTCGTACTAGGACAAAAATCCCTGATTTTCGCGTTGCAGTTTGCCTAAGCCGATGTTAGCGTTGCGCCGAATCCCAAGCCCCCAGGGGGTATTGATGGGTGATGGAGCGGAACGCCGCGAAGCGCGGCGATTCACGATGACCCTTCCGATGCGGGTCTTTCGGCGGGGGGCCAAAGGACACGAACTGGACGCTCAAACGCGGGATGTCAGTTACCGCGGGCTGTACTTCCTCGCCGAAGGCAATTTCGAAATCGGCAGCGAGATTGAGTTTGTCATCACTCTTCCTCAGCAAGTCACGCAGTCGGGCGACGTAAATATCCGCTGCCTGGGAGAGGTTGTGCGTGTCGAGCCCCGCGAGAACGGCAGGGCGGGCATTGCCGCAAAAATCGCGCGCTATGAATTCGTACCGGCTGCGGCGACCGCCGCGTAGGACTTTTTCTTCCCCCTCCCCTTTTTTGCTTAACTCCCCTGATGTCTCCGCAACTCCAGTACAATACGGTTTAAGATTTTTCTGCTGGGGGAAGCCATGTATCACTATGACGCCAAGATTGCGCTCGAGGAATTGCAAGAGGAAGCGCTGCTCCCGCACCCCGTAAAACTGCGTGACATGAGTCTGCGGACGCAGCTCGGCCCGCAAGATGCGCAGCTTTTGAACCACGATTTCCAGGACTACCTCGCGCGCTTCGGGGATTTGCAAAAAGTTGCGCGAGGAATTCTGGAAAAAATCGCCGCGGGCCAGCGCAAATCATCCTAATGCCGCCTCGATTCGCGAGAATTCCGGGCAAATGAAAACGAAGCCGCGGGTATTGTTGCTGTCTGCAACGTCCGGCGCAGGACACGTTCGCGCCGCGCAAGCACTCGAAAAAGCTTTCCTAGCGCGGGGCGATTGTGCCGTGGAGCACATCGACGCCCTGCAGCACGTCAGTAAGCTTTTCCAGCGCGTCTACGACAAAGCCTACATCTCGATGGTACAGCGGGCGCCGGAGCTGATGGGCGTGCTCTACGAACGCACCGACCGGCCGTGGCTGCACCGGCGGCGGCGCCTGGCGCTGGACCGGCTGAACACCGCTCCGATGATCCGTTTATTGAAACGCATCCAGCCGGACTTGTGCGTGGCGACGCATTTTCTGCCGGCGGAGATCATCGCGTGGCTTATCGCCAAGCGAAAGTTGCGCGCGCACAATGCCATTGTCGTCACCGACTACGGCGTGCACGCGATGTGGCTTTGCCGCACGGTGGACCGCTATTACCTGGCCATCGATGAAGCCGCGGAATACCTGGCGCGCATCGGCGTGCCACGAGAAAAGCTGCGCGTTACCGGCATACCGATTGATCCCTTGTTCGCGACGCCCGTGAATCGATCCGATGCCCGGAAGCAGCTGGGGCTCGACGCGGAGGCGACCGTGATTCTCGTTTCGGCAGGCGGTTACGGAATCGGTCCCGTTGAGCAACTTGTCGAAGATTTGTTGGCGCTCGAACGGCCGTGGCAGATCGCCGCGATTGCCGGAAAGTCCGACCGGACCCGGAAGCGTTTGGAGGAATTAGCGAAGGAGGCCGGTAATCTGCGTTCAGGCGCACCAAGGCTTTGCCCCGTCGGATTCACGACGGAGATGGACAAGTACATGGCGGCGGCAGACTTGATGGTGGGCAAAGCCGGCGGGCTGACGACTTCGGAAGCGCTGGCGCGCGCGCTGCCCATGGCGCTCATCGAACCGATTCCCGGCCAGGAAGAACGCAACGCCGATCATTTGCTGGAAGCAGGAGCGGCGATTCGCTGCAATAATTTGGCTGCGGCTGCATGGAAGATTGCGGCGCTGTCGGATGATTCCTCGAGATTGACGAGAATGCGGGACGCGGCGAGGAGCCTTGGCCGGCCGGGAGCCGCCGCGGCCATCGCCGAAGATGCCATGCGGCTGTTAGACTGAGAACGCTGGGGAAAGAAGCGGGAGGAAGCGGTTCGCGGCGCGGACGCCGCCGATCGCCAACATCGATGCGACGCCATACACTGCTGATTGACGCGGACGACACGCTCTGGGAAAACAACGTATTTTTCGAGAAGCTGATCGAGGATTTCATCAGCATCGTCGAGCCGTACGGCTACGCGCGCGCCTACATTCGCCACATCCTCAATGAAACGGAACGCAAAAATATCCGGCAGTACGGCTACGGAGTGCGCAGCTTTGGGCGCTCACTCGAAGAGACTTATATGAAACTCGCAGATCAAATTGCAAAACGCGAGACGCTGGCGCTGATTCATAGCCGGGTCATCGATCTGGAGCGGACACCGCCGAAAATTCTGGACGGAGTGCCGGAAACTTTGGCGTATCTTACCGAGCGGCACCGGCTCATTCTTTTTACCAAGGGCGAGCCCGCGGAACAGGCCGCCAAGGTGGAGCGCTCCGGCCTGCAGGGATTTTTCGAATTCATCGAAATCGTTCCGGAGAAAGATCCCGAGACCTATGGCGGGCTGGTTCACAAACACAAAATCGTGAAGACCCACGGCTG
>QHZC01000563.1:10075-24908 GCA_003224515.1 Acidobacteriota bacterium | reverse complement strand
TGATGGCCGCCTTGACCTATTCGTAGGGCGCTTCGTGGATTTCAGCAAGGAACTCAACAAACCCTGCGGAATCCACGATGACGGCCGTCATCACTATTGCATTCCCAAGATTTATTCCCCCATGCCCAGCTGGCTGTTCCACAACAACGGTGACGGCACGTTCACCGACGTCAGCAAGGAGTCCGGCATCGCCAGTCGCCTCGGCAAGGTATGGGGCGTGGTTGCGACCGACATCAACAACGACGGACTGATCGACCTTTGGGTAAGCAACGACACGGTGGCCAATTTTCTCTTCATCAATCGTGGCAAGGGAAAATTCGATGAGATCGCCACGACTGCCGGCGTTGCTTACAGTGATAGTGGCCGGGCGCGATCCGGCATGGGCGTGGACTCTGCCGATTTCAATGATGATGGATGGATGGACCTGTTCGTGGCGAACCTGGACCGCGAAATGTTCGCCATATACAAAAGCAATCATGACGAAACATTTGACGACGTAGCGCTTCCTACCGGCATCGGCAAGGCCACAAAATTCATGAGTGGCTGGGGTTTGAAATTTTTTGACTATGACAATGACGGGGACCTGGATCTGTTTCTCGCCAACGGCAACCCGGATGACCTCATCAGCTCCTTGCACGGCGAGGTCACTTACGAAGAGCCGCTCCTGTTGTTTCACAACACTGGGAAGTCCTTCCAAGACGTCAGCGCACAGAGCGGCCCTGTTTTTGCCATACCGAGGTCCTCGCGTGGATTGGCACTCGGTGATTTCGATAACGACGGCGCGGTTGACGTCCTGATCTGCGTCAATAATGGCGCGCCGCTCCTTCTCCGCAACAATGCCGGCAGACAAAATCACTGGCTGGGAATTCATCTTCGAGGGAAAAAGTCCAATCCCGACGCTGTCGGTGCCGTTGTCACCTACCAGGCTGGAAACTTGAAACGCAGGCGCGTGAAAGTCGGCGGAGGCAGCTACCTTTCTGATCATGACCCGCGCATCGTGTTGGGTATAGGAAAGCGCGAGAAAATCGATTGTCTTGACGTAAAATGGCCCCTCCCCGGTGGCGAAACACAGCGCTTCAAGGATCTTCCTATCGACCGCTACATCACCATCGTGGAAGGCCAGGAAAAATGGAAGTAATCCGACGCTTGGTTAAAGGTTTAGAGCTTCTGCTGGCGGTCGCGTTGTGTTGCGCAGACCACCTGGGTGCGCAGGAACCGGGCAATCCTCCGCCCACGTTTACGAAGGAGGTGGCGCCGATTCTGCAGAAACACTGCCAGACCTGCCACCGGCCGGGCGAGGCCGCACCTTCTCCATGCTCACTTACGAGGACAAGCGGCCGTGGGCTAAGCGCCATCCTCACGCTAGGACCTCCGTCCGGCTAGGAGCCGTCACTACCGCATTGTATTCTGAACTAAGGACGCGCAAAGGACTACAAATGCAAACATCGGGGCAGAGTGGACATGTAACGCGCTTCGCGGACATGTACCGTCCCCGACTCTTGCCCTACCCCACTTAGCTTTCCCTCAACTTTCGCATTTACTTTCCCGCCCATATTAAACTATTCTCAAGTCACCCCAGTGGAAACCCCGAATGCCTCAAGAAAACCTTTCTACCGCCATCTCTTGAGCCACTTCCTCTCCATCCTTCTCGCCTACCTCTCGGTCTTGGCGCTCGTCCGCATGTTCGAATCGCGCCTGATCTTTATCCCAAACTATCCCGGCCGCCTCGACGGCGACTGGCATCCTCGTGGTCTGAATGTTGAAGACATTTGGCTCACAGCCTCTGACGGTGTCAAGCTCCACGCGTGGTGGATCCCTGACGACAAGGCAAGATTTACTTTTCTCGCTTTTCACGGTAACGCCTCCAACATCGCCAACCGCGCACCGACCTATGAATTTCTCCACGGTATACATGTAAATGTATTTGCCCTGGAATACCGCGGTTACGGCCGCAGCGAAGGAAAGCCGAGCGAAGCCGGAGTCTACCGTGATGCCGAAGCCGCCCATGAATACCTCGTGAACTCAAAAGGTATCGATCGCAAAGTGATCATTTCCTTCGGCCAATCCCTCGGCACGGCTGTCGCCACTCACTTGGCAACTCACCGCCAAGTCGCTGGTGTGGTGCTTGAGGCCCCATTTCCTTCCGCTTCTCGAGTCGCCCGCAAGATTTTTTGGTTTCTCCCAGGCGTCAGCCTTCTTATGCATGGGCAGTTCGATACGCGAGTCTGGCTAAAGGAAATCCACGCTCCCGTTCTAATCGTCCACTGCAGTCAGGATCCCGTTATTCCTTTTCAATTTGGCCGGGAAGTGTATGACGAGGCCCTTCCTCCCAAAAACTTTCTTCAAATCAACGGTTACTGCCACGAAGAGTCCTCCCTCATAGCCCCAACTCAATACCGCACGGCTCTCCAGGAGTTCTTGAATAGCCTTTAGCCGATCGTAATTCGTGCCGGCAATCAGGAGAAGTATTGAATCAGGGCGCCTAACCCTTCCAGACGTACTTGCCGCAGGGGCAAGGCACCGTCTCCGTGGGAAGTTTCTTTGCCATCGGTTGCTGGCAGACGGGACAATTTTTGCGCCACATATTGGATCAGCCTTTCCTCAACTAGCACGGTGCAACGCAGCCGGGCACGTCATGGTGACCGATCATGGCGTAGAATTCTTCCCGTTGTTGAAGTGCTGTGAGAAGCGCGAGCGCTTTTCCGTAGGCTGCTATCGCCCCGGTTAGATTGTGAAACTCCGGAGAATCCTTAACCGTCCCCCGTCTTCGTATGTGCGCATCCGCCGAGAGTTCGAGCATTCGTTCTATGCCCTTGTTCGCAACACCTGAGTTAGGTTTCATCATCGAATGGGCCTCCTTCTGTATGTAAGGGTGCAAGCCTCCGGGATTCGGGATAGGGAGAAGCCTCGAATCTGCTGGCGGATTATCATGGAGGAGGTATACGGGTGGGTGCCCCATCCTTTCCGCGGTTTGTGCAGAAAGGGTGGGGCGGCCTTTCGCTAGCCTCTCATTCTTTTCGATTTGATTCGCCCTCCTCCGCATCCTGACCCGCTACACACGGTAAAGCCCGCCGTGCGCGGGCTCACCAGATACGCCCCGGGAAAGTCCGGGCAGCAGTCGGACTCATCCGTCAATCCCGCCGACACGAGCGCCTGCACTTGCGCTCGTCGCGTCCAGCAGATCGCTCCTTACCCCCCTGGTCATGAAATGAGGGGAGAATCTGTTGCTCGCGGATAAGGCAACACTCAGCGTTTCGAGAGCGTGGGTAAGGTGCTCGCGATCATTTCCCGCGATGGCCATGGATTCGGGCGTGGCGCAAGGCCGCCGGTGCAGCTCTTCATTGAATTCCTCCATCAGACTCTTTTCCAACCACGTATAGCAAGTATTACGGACGATCTGCAGCAGCCATGCGCGCGCATCGCCACCATGAAAACTACCGAAGAAGCGATAGGCGCGAAGCATGGCTTCCTGTGTCACGTCTTCCGCATCGGTGCGGCTGCGTAAAATACAGCGCGCGAGGTTGAAGGCGGCGTCAAGATGCGTGAGCACGAGCTGCTCGAAACGCACCCGGTCATCGGGATTCAACACGCCTAAACCTTTCCGCTGATCAGTGAGGTTCACATGTGAAAACCGGCTGGATGGCGATTTTATTCTCGACGGTCGTTCTCTTGTGACGAACAACCAAAGTGAGTCAAGAACGCGGATGAATTGGGAATAACACAGGCGCCGCCCCAGTCTTGGTGAACGTAAGCGCGTCGAACGAAGGCGCAGGCAAGTCCCATCCATCTTGTGCTGCCAGTAAATGGCAGGCGGAGAATGGAATAAAGAAAGAAGTAGTAGGCGAGGAGGAATAGGGATGTCCGAAAAGATAAAGGATGAGATTTTGCACGATCACAACCATGACGGGATCGACCGCCGTGGATTCCTGAAATGCATGGCGTGGGCGGGAACGGGCGCTTTCTGCGTGATACAAGGGGGCGTCTTGAAGTCCTACAGCCTGAGCCGGCTGCCGGAGTTAGGGTCCAAGGAAGCCATGGGCGAGCTGAGCTTTGTGCAAATCAGCGACAGCCACATGGGATTTAATAAGGCGGCGAACCTGGATGTGGTAGGGACACTGAAGGCGGCCGTAGACAAAGTTAATGGTTTGGCGACGCCACCCGAATTCATGTTGCACACGGGGGATATAAGCCACCTCTCGAAACCCGAAGAATTTGACACCGTGGACCAAATCTTGAGGAGTGCGAGCGCGAAGGAAGTATTCTTCGTGCCGGGGGAACACGACGTGCTGAACGATGACGGCAAGCAGTACCTGGAACGGTACGGAAAAGACGCCAAAGGAACAGGATGGTACAGCTTTGACAAGAAGGGCGTGCATTTCGTTGGGCTGGTGAACGTGATGAACCTGAAAGCCGGCGGCCTCGGGACGCTAGGGCACGAGCAGCTCGAGTGGCTAGAAGACGACGTGAAGCATTTGAAGCACAGCACGCCGATCGTGGTGTTTGCGCACATTCCGCTGTGGAGCGTGTATCCGGATTCGGTGACGGTGCTCAACGGCCATATCCACCAGACGTTGCAAAAGGTCGAAGGCAACGTGACGTTTCACACCGCGGCGTCCACAGCGTTTCCACAGCCGCAACCGGGCAAGGCCGATTCGCCGGGACCGATGAAAGTGCCGGCCGAGCAATTGAAGAGCGTCTTGGGAATCACGGACGTGAACTACGTTCAAGGGCAACACGCGCTGGCGGTGGTGGATTCTTCGCTCGCGTGAGCGAGACGTAGCCAAACCCAGAAATCAGTTCGAATTTGAAACAGCTAAAAAGGAGAAAAAGCATGAGGAGAAGTGTGTCTACTGCAGGGTTAGCGGCAGCGCTGGTGCTTGGAATGGGAGCGCTCGGCGCAGGGCCGAAGAGCTTCGAAGCCAGCGCGCAGCAGAAGCCGGCAACCATGGAAGTGAAGATCGACAACTTCAGTTTTGGACCGGTGGAGCTGATGGTGCCGGTGGGAACGACGGTGACCTGGACGAATCGCGACGATATTCCCCATACGGTGGTGAGTACGGACAAAGCGTTCAAGTCCAAAGTGCTGGATACCGACGAGAAGTTTTCCTACACCTTTAGCAAAGCGGGAACGTTTCCCTACTTCTGCTCGATTCACCCGAAGATGACCGGCAAAGTCATCGCGCAGTGAGTGAGGAGCGGCCTTGCATCCCTTTGATATCCGAGAGGCATTGCTTGCGAAGCACGCACAGCATGTGGTGCTGATTCACTTCCCCATCGCCCTGTTTCTCACAGCCGTGGCGTTCGACTATTTCGGGCAGTGGACGAAAAACCGGACCTTGGCAGCGGCGGCGTATTTCAATCTGCTGCTAGCTGCGGTTTCTATTGTGCCAGTTGTGGCGAGCGGTCTTGCAGCTTGGCAGTGGGAACTTGAGGGGCAAAAGCTAAAAGGGGTTCTGTTCATGCACCTGCTTCTCGGTTGTCTATCGAGTGTGCTGATCTGGCTAGTGTTTTGGATCCACTTGCGCGTGCGGCGCCATCCGAAGGACTCGTTGCCAAAGTACCGCCTGCCGATCGAAGGCGTTGCGGTCTTGCTTGTAGTGTTGACGGGACATCTCGGCGGCTTTCTCAGTGGCGTAAACGGGCCCGGCTAGGCGCGCCGCGCGTCCAGCCGAGAATGGGGAGGCGAACTGAAGGCAAGACACGCGGTGAAGGCGATGTGAAGACATGAGAGTCGACTTGGACAATCAACTTTTTCCCCGTGCCGGCCTAAAGCGCGCGGAGATAGGCCAAAGGAGAACTTCCGTTACGACGGAGTAGACAAGCATCATAGGAGAAAAGGAATGAAACTGTTTTGTGGAGTGATGGCCTTGGCCTGCGTGCCAGTGCTTCTAGCAAGTAATAATGTGCCTTATCCCAAAGAAAACGTGGCGAAGTTTGTGGTCGAGAAGCTGGATGTCACAACGCTTCCCTCGACAATCCGGCCGAAACCGGAGAAGAAAAAGAAGACATTCGGTGATTATGGATACGTGACGCGGCAACTGGACGAGAAGGAAGCTCGCGTCGAGGCAACACTTGGGAGGGACGCAAATTAGAGAGATGATCGCGCGCGACCGCAACCACCCGTCGATGGTGGTCTGGGGCCTTTGCAATGAGGTTTGCGGGCAAAATCCTCCCGCGTATCAATTTGTGAAACATATGTTGGAGGAGGTGCTGGATCCCAATCGGCTTTGTTCCTATGCTTCGAACTCCTTGATCAAGACTCCGGAACGAGACGCAGCCGGATTGACATGTTTTCGACGGATCGCGGAAACAACGCAACCACAGGTATAAGATAGCCAATCATGAGGAAACTTCTCGTTTGGCTTATCTGTTCTTCTCCTTTGCCGCTGTATGGCTCGCAGCATGAAAACATTTCAGCCTGGTACGTTGATTCGCTGGTGAAGGTCTTTCCCGACAGCCCGGCGGCAAGATCAAAACTCGAAGTGCCACTGCTGTCAGCCCGCAATGGCCACACGAGCCTGGAGGTCGCGTTGCGGTCCGAAGAGCACCGAGTGGTACAGGTGCGCGTCGTTGCTCCGCGCTTGGGGAACGCGGCACTTAAGGTCCAAACCTACCGAGTAGGAACGGTGGAGGTGAATTCTCACCCTACCGACACACCCCTGGCCGAAGTGGTGCGTTCAGAAGTGGGTCCCTATCCAGATCCTTTGTTTCCGCTAGCGAAGGAAATCTCATTGGAAGGGTCCCGCACCGAGACAATATGGATTTCCGTGTTCACGCCGGAGGACACACGGCCTGGAATTTACCCGGGCGCGATCGAGATCGACGCCGGAAAGCGGAAGTTGAGGCTGCCCTTTCGCGTGGAAGTCTTCGCTGCCACCGTACCGAAAGAACAAAAGCTCTGGGTGACGAATTGGCTCTGGTTTGAACAGGAAATGATGGCGAAGCATTATCCGAAATTGAAGTCCGATCCGGATCGCTACTGGAGAGTACTAGAGAACATAGCGCGGACGATGGCGGAGTACAAACAGAATGTTGTGTTCGTTCCTGTGCGAACGCTAGCTAAAGCGCATCTGGCAGACCGCGGCGTCCAATACGATTTCGGGTTAGTGGACCGCTGGATTGAGATTTTTGACAAAGCCGGTATGGCACGCATGATCTAGGGCGGTCACCTGAGCGCGCGGCTCGGCGGTGGATATGACTCGCCGTATGTGCTCTCGACGGACCTGGTAGAGAACGGTCGAATTGTGAGGAAGGAACTGCCGGCGAACGATCCGCGTGCAGAACAGAATCTCCGGGAGTTTTTGCGGCAACTTCGCAATCACTTGAAAGAGAAAGGCTGGCTCAGCCGCTATGTCCAGCACGTTCATGATGAGCCACATGGGGCCGAGATGCCTATCTACCGGCACTTTGTCCACATCGTCAGCGAGGAACTGCCGGGAGTGCCGACCCTGGACGCCATAAGCTTGAGCGAAGATATTTCCGCACAGGAGGAAACCAAGATCTGGGTGCCTAAACTCGGCACATTTGATGAACGTCTGGATGCAATCGCAGCGCATAAAGCGCGTGGAGGCCAAAGTTGGTACTACATTTGTCTGGATCCGCGCGGCAAATACCTTAATCGGTTCACCGACTACCCGACGCTCAAGGTGCGGCTCTTGCCCTGGGTCAACTACCGGTACAGACTTACTGGTTACCTACACTGGGGCGGGAATTTCTGGACAGATCGACCGTTCGAGAACGTTCAGCCTGATTGGGGCGGAGGGTTCTTACTTCCCGCCGGTGATAATGCTATCGTGTACCCTGACCCGGAGCACGACGGGGTGTTCGTATCTGAGCGACTCGAAGTGATGCGAGAGGGAATAGAAGATTACGAACTGCTAATGGAATCTGCTCGACGTGCGCCTGAACGCACAGACGCTTTGGCCCGAGCAGTGATGCCTACATTCACCGAGTACATACGCGATGTGAGGGAATGATGGGGTATCCGGCCGTCGCTCCCGCCGATCACCTGAAAAAATCGCCCGACACCCCGGGATGCCTGTAGTTCGATTCGACTGGGCAGGAGGCAAGGTATGCGCTTTTTCTTCATGTCAGCCGGACGTTTCCTCGTGGTCACGGCGCTTCTCTTTTTTGCTTGCCATTCACTCTGCGCGCAAACCAACAATGGCGGAATTACCGGGTCTATTCTGGATAGTTCCGGTGCCGCTATTGCTGATGCGAAAGTCGTTGCCACCGGCGTCGAAACACACACCGCGTACATAACAACATCCACGTCTACGGGTGCCTACCGTTTTGGAAACCTGGTTTTGGGAGCCTACAACATCACTGTGACTGCGAAGGGATTCAAAACCGCAGAAGTAACGGGCATCGTTGTGCAAATCAACACCGTCGCATCCTTGGACATTACACTCCAACCGGGCGAGGTCAAAGAATCTTTGACGGTCGTGGCAGATGCTCCTCGCATTCAAACGGAAACCTCCGAAATCGGCACCGTGGTCGGTGCCAAAGAGATTGTGGAACTGCCGTTGTCCCTGAACGCTACGAGTCAGAGTTTTCTCAGGTCACCGGAGACCTTCGTCTTTCTCACGCCTGGCACGCAAGGGCCTGGAACCAACCAGGGCAGTGCCTCCGCCGGCATTTTTCAATCGAAACTCAGCGGAGGCCAGAACTTTAGCACTGAAGTTCTGCTCGATGGTGTGAGCACCACGCGCTCGGACAGCGGTTCGGCATTCGACCAGACCGCGCCTTCCGTGGAAGCCTTGAGCGAATTCAAGGTGCTAACCTCCACGTTTTCCGCGCAATTCGGAAGGACTTCCGGCGGAATCGAGAGTTTCGCCACCAAGTCCGGCGGAAATGATTATCACGGTACGGCGTTTGATCTGTTCCGCAATACGGCCCTGGATGCCAATTCCTGGAACAACAACTTCAACGGTGCCCCCAGGGCCGCGGACCACCAGAATGATTTCGGTGGCAGCTTGGGTGGCCCGGTTCGCATACCCAGATTATACGATGGCCGGAACAAGACCTTTTTCTTCTTCTCCTGGGAACAGTACCGGAACAACCCCGGAACTTCATCCTTGGACACTCTTCCCACAAAGAATGAACTGCAGAACGGCGACTTCTCCACCTTGTTGGGAGCGCCAACGGGAGCCACCAATCCCTGTGACAACACCCCGGTTCTGAGAGGGCAGATTTTTGACCCGACAACCACTTCCTGCCCGACAGGTTTCGTGGGCGGTCGCATCGCCTTCCCCGGCAATATCGTTCCCCCGTCGAGTTGGGATTCCGTTGCGAAAAAGATCCTGGGCTTCCTGACCGTCCTGCCAAATCAAGCGCCTACGGCACAAAATCTTAATGGTCTGACCAATAACTTTCTCTTCCTTTCCAGCCAAAAGCGCCGCGACACTACGATGAGTTTTCGGATCGATCAGAACTGGGGAACCAAGAACAAGTTCTTCTTCTCCTACAGCAGCCGGGATCAGGGCGCTCCTAACGGAGGAGACGATTTGCCGGGTCCGCTTAACAATAATTTCTTCAACATCAATTTTACCCACTACCTGCGGTTCGGCTGGGATTACACGCCGAGCTCCAACTGGCTGAATACTTTCACCGTCGGATTCAACCGTCTCAGCAATTTAAGCAAGGCTGCCAGCGACAATGGCACAAACTGGCCGGCGCTGCTTGGGATTTCCAATGCCAGCGGTACCGTGTTCCCCCAGATCAGTTTCAACGGTAGCCCGGTTAGCATCGCCTATACGGGATTCAGCACGGAGAGCGACAATGGCCACATTCCCAACAGTCTGATCACTGCGGACAACGTCAGTTGGGTCAATGGCCGGCACTACTTCCATTTCGGTTCCGAGTGGAGGGCCTATCAATACTCGTTCATAGGCACCGCGGACACTTCGCCTAACTACGGATTCAACAATTTTCAGACCGCGTTCGCCCCCAACGACACAGCCACTGGCGATCCGTTCGCCAGCTTCCTGCTCGGACTTCCCAACCAGGAGCAAGTATCTATAACTTCGGTCAATCCTCGCCTGAACTCCAACTATTTCGCTGCGTACGTCCAGGACGATTTTAAGTTCCGCAGGGATTTGACCTTGAACCTAGGTTTTCGCTACGACGTGGATACCCCGCGCCATGAGGGTCATGATGCCCAGTCCGTCTTGGATCTCACAGTTCCTAACAACGGGACTGCCCCTCCTACTCCCAACCCCGTGCCCATTGTTCCCAGTGTGCCCGGTGCTTTGGTTTATGGCCACACTGCCACCGGCGCAAAAATTTACTACAAGGACTTCGGGCCACGCCTCGGCTTTGCCTTTGCCCCGGATGAATTGTTTGGCCGTTTTCGAAATTTGGTAATCCGCGGCGGCTATGCCATCTATTACGCTGCACTCTTCTACGACGATCTGCCCACGGGCACCATTCAGTTCAGCAGCGGCACGACCGTTCAACCTACCTTTACTTCCGGTAACAATTTCAGCCCTGTCCAGGCGCTCTCGGCCGGCTTCCCGACCTTCACGCCTCCCAAGAACAGCACCGACGCCGCTCTCCTCAATGCTCAAAACGTCGGTTACATGGCGAAGAGCTACGGGCGGCCGGCAATGACCCAGAATTGGAGCCTTGAAGTTCAGAAACAGCTGGCAACCGACCTCATTCTGAGTATGGGTTACGTGGGCATCAAGGGCGACCACCTCCATACCAACATTGCCCAGGTCAACGCGCTCAATCCGGAATTCTATAGCTTGGGAAATGCATTGTCCGATTCCGTCACGAGTGCGTCGGGCCAGGCTACTCTTAATTCTCTCGGCGTGACCGTGCCGCCCTGGTTTGAGCCTCTCTACGGCCCCACGGGCGTTAACCCGGGCAATGATACCGTGGCTCAACTGCTCCGGCCCTTTCCGCAATATCTGGATATCGGCGGCAGCAACAATGGGAAGTGTTCCTGCCTCGAAAATCTCGGAACGTCCACCTACAACGCGTTTCAAGCTAAGCTGGAACGCCGATTCCGCAACGGATTGAATCTGCTCGCCTCCTATACCTATTCAAAGACGCTGACCAACGCAGATAGCGCCATCCCCGTGTTTTCCGGCTTCTCCTCGAACGAATTTGCCGCGCAGAATCCCTTCAACCCAAAGTCTCAAAAGGCCTTGAGCTATCAGGACACGCCGCATATGTTGGTGATTAGCTATCTCTATCAGCTTCCCGCGGGGCCGGGGAAGAAATACCTGAATCACGGAGTCGCCAGCAAAGTCTTAGGCGGATGGCAAGTCGGGGGAGTGCAACGCTACCAGAGCGGCACGCCAACAGTCCTGAACACTTATGTGCCCTCACCCCCCGGAACCGACGGAGCATTCCGCCTTAGCCTGGTTCCGGGCGCGCCGATATTGGCTCCGAACCATGGTTCCTTCAGCGCTAGCAACACAAACAGTGCCAATAGCGGGTGCACCGAAGACGCGAATGGAGTGTTCACTCCAAATTCCACGAACAACTTCTTCAATTGCGCTGCCTTCCTGGAACCTAATGCCTCGAACTTGGTTGCACAGCGTGGATACGTTTACGGAAACGCTCCTCTCGTTCTTGGCAACGTCCGCAGCCAGCACTACTTCAATGAGGATTTCGCGATCCAGAAACGAACGCCTTTTTACGAAAACCAAGCGATTATCTTCAAGGCTGATATACCGAACGCCTTCAACCGGCACGTTTTCGGAACCTTGGATGGATGGCCAGGGGACGGCAACTTTGGAGCTCCCAAAAGCCTTGGCGTTGTCAGCCCGACACGGCAAATTCAGTTTACTTTGCGTTATGAATTCTGAAGTTTCGCTGCAATTGCAGCCCGGATCCTCCTGCTATCCCGTAGCAGGAGGATTTTTCTTGCAGACAGCTATTGCCGGAAGACGTTTCAGTTGGGTGTAAAATTGCCGGGTGAAAGCAAATATGCAAAAACCCTTCTGGTGCTCGGTCGACATGGTAGTAATAGCATCCTTTTTCACGGGCCTTGGCCGCATCCCATTTCGAAACTTTTGCGCCGGAGTTTTGCTCTTATTTGCAGCTCTACCTTGCTTGGCACAAACACCCGTGCCGGCCGGTGTCATGCAAGAATTCCAACAGGCATCCGAATCCATGCGGCTAGGGAATCTCGACCAAGCGGGGGACGGTTTTGCCGCCATCGTCAAGCAAGCACCGAACTTTGCGGAAGCATTTTTGAACCTCGGCCTGGTTCGGGAAGAACAAGGCCGCCATGAAGAGGCGATTGCGGATTTCCAGAAAGCGTTGCAACTCAAGCCCAGGCTGCGCGGAGCAAATCTTTTTTGGGGGATCGCGGAATATCGAACCAACAAGTTGGATGCTTCAGTGGCTGCCTTGCGCAAGGAAACCTCCATCAGTCCAAAAGATGCCAACGCGTGGATGTGGCTGGGAATCGTTGCGCTGGAAAAAGGAGATGGAGATGAAGCCGTCCATGCGCTCGACCAAGCGGCAAAGCTCTCTCCCGATAACGTGGATATTCTCTATCACCGCGGCCGCGCCTATCTCTATGTTTCCCAGGGGAGCTATGCGCGCATGTTCAAAGCCGACCCTAAATCTTGGCGCGTACGTCAGGTACTTGCTCAAGCCAACGCCGACGCCGAACGCCACCTCGATGCCATTGCCGAATATCAGGAAGCGATCAGGCTGGCCCCGAATCAGCCAGGGCTCCACGAAGAATTGGGCTCCGAATTCCGGAATGCGGGTAAGCCGCAGGAAGCGGAGACGGCCTTTCTGCGCGAGTTGGAGATCGATCCGTTCAACGTCCTGGCCCGATACAAGCTTGGGGTGCTGGCCATTGAAAAAGGAGACGGCGCGAAGGGCAAAGTGTTAATCGAATCCGCCCTGAAGGAAAAGGCTGGTCTTCTTCATTCCGATTACAATCTGGGCCGAGCGGAAATGCTACTCGGCAATGATGCCGCAGCCGCTCAGCATCTTGAACGCGCTACCTCCGCTCCCGGCTCCGATCCCGAAATCATCCAGCAAGCCTGGTATCAACTCGGAATCGTCTACCGTCACCTTCGTCGTATGGGAGACGCGCAAAAGGCCATGGCCACGTTCCAAAAGCTCAAGGACGAAGACGCGGAGAACTCGCAAAGAGCGCTGAAGCGATACGAAGCCCAGCAGAATTCCAATGCGGCCCAACCTCCTCCCTCGCCGGAGGATCCTCAATGACAAGGTATTAAGGACACGAGTGAACTCGCTGCCAGAATTCGTGAAAACGACTTTGCGCACCACACCGCCGCTGTGCTTGCTGGCAGCATTAACCGTTTCCGCGCAATCGGGGAAAAACTTAAAGGACTCTCCAGCCGCTCGAACCCCGGGCTCCGTTCATATCGACGTAGTTGAATCCTCGGAGGAGTTGCAGGAGTCGCTGCGGGAGAAGCCCGCGCTGCAGTTCTCGTCCTCGCAGCCAACAAATCTCACCGTCCGCGTGAACGAGTCTCACACCTACCAGCAAATCGACGGCTTCGGCGCCTCTATAACTGACTCTTCCGCCTGGCTTCTGTCACAAAAACTCACGCCAGCTCAACGAACCGCGCTCGTCAAGCAGCTCTTTGACAAAAAGCAGGGGATCGGCCTTGCTATTCTCCGACAGCCCATGGGTTCCAGCGATTTTTCTGTTGCAGACTACAGCTATGACGATGTGCCGCCCGGGGAATCCGATCCTGAATTGAAACATTTCACTATCGATCGTGATCGCCAATACATAATTCCAGTGCTCCGCGAAGCACTCGCCATCAATCCCAAGCTCAAAATCATCGCCAGCCCCTGGAGCTCTCCCGGATGGATGAAAACGTCAGGTTCCATGATTGGGGGCACGCTGCTGCCGTCGTCCTTCACGCCGCTTGCGCGCTACTTCGTGCACTTCGTGCAATCTTACGAAGCGGCGGGAGTGCCCATCTTTGCCATTACTCCCCAGAACGAACCGCGCAATATTCCTGTTGATGACCGCCGAGGAACAAACCGTCTTCATCCGCGAGCATCTCGGCCCTGCTTTTCGAGACGCCCATCTCAAAACCAAGATCATGGCCTTCGATCACAACTGGGACTTGATCGACTTTCCCGACAAGATCTTGAGCGATCCCAAAGCCGCGGAATTCTCAGCGGGCACTGCCACACATTGCTACGGGGGCGGTCCGGAAGCCCAGACGAAACTCCACGACCATTTCCCCGCTAAAGGAATCTGGCTCACTGAATGTTCCGGCGGCGAATGGCAAAAAGGCAATTTGCTGGTGGCTCAAGCGGATCTCATTATCGAAACTACGCGCAACTGGGGACAGAGTGTCGTTCTGTGGAACCTCGCTCTCGATCAAAATCATGCGCCGCATCTGGGTGGCTGCACAGACTGCCGCGGCGTAGTAACTATCGACCACTCGAAATCACCAGCGACGGTCACCCCCACGGTGGACTTCACTGCTCTGGCGCACGCCAGCAATTTTGTTGCGCCGGGTGCTCTTCGCATCGATTCAACTTCATCTGAGGAAGCGCCGCTCAAACACGTTGCCTTCCGCAATTCAGATGGCTCGATTGTATTGCTAGCGCTCAATCCCAGTGGGAGTGCCATAACCCTTAGCATCGCCTGGCAAAGCCAATATGCAACCTACACGCTTCAGCCCGGTGTTGTAGTTACTTTTCACTGGTCGCCGAAATTGGGAACACCTCACTAGCTAGGCAACGAGCCCGTGGCCGATTCAACATGTCTCTTTAGGGGAATCTATTGTGGTTTGGAGGATACGGCACGGCTCTGGAGCTCCGCTGTGCGATCGAATTCCGTCTTGGCTCGGTCCAGAGCTTTCATCTC
>QHZC01000563.1:9142-9918 GCA_003224515.1 Acidobacteriota bacterium | reverse complement strand
GGAATCGCTTCGCCCACCCGCGATTGTTCCATCAGCAAACTTCCCAAGTTTAGAAACGTTTGCTCGCTCGGACGCACGCTTTGTTCCTGCCATTGGATGGCCCTGCGATACGCATCCATAGCCGCATCCGGTTGCGCTTCCGATTCCAGAATTAATCCCAAATTGTTTTCTGCTTTGGCGTCACGCGGATCCAGCTCCAGCACCGTTAAGAACGCTTTGCGTGCTTCGGGAACGCGGGATTTCGTGTAATACGCGCGCCCCAGGAAATACCAGGCTTCCTTATTCTTCGGCTCAGCCTCCACGGCTTTCTCCAGCCACTTGATCGCATCCGGATAGTCATTCAACAAAACATAGTTCAATCCAACGATCTTCAAATCATCCCCGGCAGGTGCCTGATACTGCGCCGCCTTTGTATACGTTTCCAGCGACTCTGTGGCTTTGCCCTCCCGGTGCAACACATAGCCAAGCAAATAAAGTGCGTCGCCGGAAGCAGCATGCACCAGAAAATAACGCCGCAAGGCAGCCTCTGCCGCCGCGAATTTCTCCAGATGAATGTAAGCCTTGCTTTCGTACAGCAAGGCATCGGTCGCGCCGGGGGCGGCTTCTTCGGCCCGAGCGAAAAGCGCAGCTGCCGAGGTGAAATCCCCCTTGCTGAATTCGCTCAGTCCAAGCGCCAAGTCGTCGGATGTTTGCGAAGATGCAGTAATGGCGCAAACGCAACCGACAAGAAATGAGACAAACACGCGTATCCTGAGCTCAGCAGCGCCTCCCCGCTT
>QHZC01000563.1:1005-9117 GCA_003224515.1 Acidobacteriota bacterium | reverse complement strand
ATTCCGCTCGACCAACGCACCTGAATCTGTTGCACTACTTCGTTCTCTCCGAGCCCAAAGTGCACACGCTTGTCGCTCGCCGAAAGGTAGCTACTCGTCGTCGTGACTGTCGCAAATTGTGCTCCGCTTGTGGTCACAACCTTCACTTCAGCGCCAATTCCATCTCGATTGCTCTGGTGGCCCACGAGTTTCAGCAAAATCCAATGATTCTCCGTGAGTGTCTCATTATGAAGCACGTATGCCGGCCCGTCATTCGTATTCACAACTGCATCCATGCGCCCGTCGTTGTCCAAATCGCCGGTCGCCATTCCGCGCGCCACCCACAGCTTCCGAAATATCGCCCCAGACTCAGCGGACACGTCGACAAAACCCTTACCAGTATTTCGCGCCAGCAACATAGGCTCGCGGTATCGCAGATTCGGAAGCGTCAGCTCCACAGTGTCCAAATCGTGCCCCTGCGCAATCAACAGGTCTTTCCACCCGTCATTGTCGTAGTCGAGAAAACGAACGCCCCATCCCGAATGAGCCAGCGTCATTTTACTGATTCCCGCAGTCGTGCTCGCATATGTGAATGCGCCATCACCGTTGTTTCGATACAGCGCGTATCGCTGAATTGCCAGGTCAGTAACCACAATATCTGGCCAGCCATCATTGTCATAGTCTGCGAAATCCACGCCCATGCCTGCATAGGTTCGGCCGTCAATATCCACGGCAACTTCGGATGGCAGCCCCACCTCTTCAAACGTTCCATTTCCCTTGCTGTGATATAAAAACTCCACCATCGAATCGTTGGCCACAAACAAATCGATATGTCCATCGCGGTCATAGTCCGCGATTGCCAGGCCCAAACCTTTTCCTGGCCGCGCGAGTCCTAGTTTTGAAGCGACTTCTGCAAAAGTCCCATTTCCGTTGTTGTGATATACGAGTGGAGAAACCGGTTTGAAGAAATCTGGATGGCAATACGCTCGGTATCCTTCTTTGTGTTCTCCGCACCAGATGTCATCAAAATCCCATTCGAGGTACCGCAGCACGACCAGATCAAGGAATCCATCGCCATCCAGATCAACCCATGCAGCACTCGTCGACCAGCCACTGCCTCCGACGCCGGCTTTTTGCGTCACATCGGTGAAAGTGCCATTGCCATTGTTGTGATAAAGCTTGTTCCCGCCGTATGCAGTGACATACAGATCCTCATAGCCGTCATTGTCGTAATCCCCTACCGCCACTCCCATGCCGTAACCCGTTCCTTGCAGACCCGTTTTCTCCGTAACGTCTTCGAACGTGCCGTCTGTCTTCTGGTGATACAACCGATTCCAATACTGCGGCCCCGTTTTCTGTGGAATCGTTCCCTTGGGGGTTGGATCGGCGAGTGGCGCACCGTTCACCACAAAAATATCAAGACGCCCGTCGTTGTCGTAGTCAAACAGCGCCACTCCCGCCGCCATCGTTTCGGGCAGATACTTTTTGGGAGTGTGCGAAGCTTGATACCGGAAATTTATTCCGGAGCGCTCCGTAATATCCACGAACTTTCCGGGAGTAGCTGATGGAGATGCCGGTGGCGTGGGAGCGTGCTCCTGACCGGCCGCGAGCATCAGCGGAACGGGAAGCAGTAAGCAGAGAAGCACAATTACAGATCTGGCATCAACGTTCCCATAGCGGCTATGTCGAATATCGGTTTTCGGCCAGCGTTTCACGGCGCGACGATTCCTTTACCTTCCTTCACCGTATAGATGCGGTCGACGGCGGGAATCGCGATCTCTTCTTTTGCGCCGCTAGGCCAGTGAATCTCCACGCGATCCACTTTCGTTGCCGCTCCGAGACCGAAGTGCAGACGTTGATCGGAACTCGATCCATAGCTTCCGCCGCTGAAGACGTCCCCGCGTTGCCGCGCGCCTCCTGCCGTGACAAATACCTTGGCTCCAATTGCATCACGGGGGCTCTTGGCGCCTCCCAGCATCTTTAGCGTGATCCAGTGATTCGCATTTTTGACCACGTTACGCAGCAATGTGGGCGTCGAATCGATGTTGTTCAGGATCACGTCGATATGACCGTCGTTGAACAGGTCGCCGAACGCCGCGCCTCGTGCCGTTACAACAACTGCGAGGCCGCTTCCTGTTGCTGCCGGCACTTCCTGGAATTTCGATCCATCCAGATTGCGCAGTAGCAACGGGCGCTGCGCCCAGGTCGTGCCCCAGTCTTGTAAATCAACTCCGGGATACACGTGCCCGTTGGCCACGAAAATGTCGAGCGAACCGTCGTTATCGTAGTCGAGAAAGCCTGTCCCCCAACCCAGAAATGGGATCGTAAGTGTCGCGATTCCAGCGCGAAAACTGACGTCGGCGAACGCCGCGTCGCCTTCATTCCGGTAAAGCGTGTTGTAATCGTCGGAAAAATTCGTGATGTAAAGATCGACTTTGCCATCACTGTTGTAATCGCCCACTGCGATTCCCATGGCCGCTTGCTCATGTCCATCGTCGTTCAATGCAAATCCCGAGAGATAGCTGATGTCTTCGAAAGTTCCGTCGTGTTTGTTCCGGTAAAGATACTTTGGTACGGAATCGTTCGCGACCGCCAGATCGACCCACCCGTCGTCGTCCACGTCCACAAACACGGATGAAAAGCCGTAATATCCCTTCGCGTCGGCGACGCCCGCTTTCACGCTCACGTCTGTAAACGTGCCGTCGCCATTGTTGTGAAACAGGTGATCGTTCTCCCCCGGCAGGCCCCGTGGACCGCACATGACTTGGACCCCGCGAAACTGACAATATCCCGCCGGAATCCCACCTTTGCCCACGATCGGGGGGTTATCGGGATTGAACTTCACGTAGCCCGGAACAAATAGATCAAGATAACCATCGCGGTCGTAGTCGCCCCAGGTTGCGCCGGTTGACCAGCCGCCAAGTGCGGCACCCGCCGTTTCTGCAACGTCGGTAAACGTGCCGTCACGATTGTTATGATAGAGACGATTCTTGCCGAAGTTCGAAACGTAAATGTCCGGCCAGCCATCGTT
The DNA here is from genome assembly GCA_003224515.1 of Acidobacteriota bacterium. Classification (GTDB taxonomy): domain Bacteria; phylum Acidobacteriota; class Terriglobia; order Acidiferrales; family UBA7541; genus Acidiferrum. Next base: position 6,107 of record QHZC01000563.1, on the reverse strand, counting down.
ATCGAAGTCCCCGATCGCCACGCCGAAGCCCCATCTTTCATTCGCCACGCCAGCCTTTTCTGTGACGTCGGTGAATGTCCCGTCATGGTCGTTGTGTAGCAGCATCGCGCGTGGCGGAGCTTCCTTGCCTTTCAGCGCTGGAAACGTTGAGCCATTCAGCAGATAACTATCAAGCCAGCCATCATTGTCATAATCAAGCAGCGCTACACCGGAACCGGGCGTCTCCAGAATCGTCCTCTTTTCGGGTCCTCCTGATCGATGGTGGAATCTGTCGATGCCGGCTGTATGGGTCACATCAATAAAAATGACTGGTGCGCCGTCAACAAAGCCCCCGGCCGTAATCGGTCGCGAGAGTGTATCTTTTACTGGAGCGTGCGCACTGCCCGTGCTCATGCCGCTCTGCTGGTTACGGACGGGTTCCTTTTCCGCCGGGTTTTGCCGCGACAGTGCAGAATTCAGAAGAAGGATCGCACAAATGGCTTGCACTGCCGTGATGCGGGAAACGCACCTGAGTTGGTGGGATCGCGAGAATGGCATTGGGCCCCGTGGCGGTCTTAGTACCCAGGAAACATCTTCCCACAAAGTTGGCAAGTAGGCCTAACCAGGTCTAACCTATGGGAAGGAACACAACGAGATATATTGGGCCGCTTCGAACCATCCCCCCAAGGTGCACAAGAGGGACAATCAGTAAGAACGGAGAGGGGGGATTCGAACCCCCGGTAGGAAAGCCCCTACAACGGTTTAGCAAACTGAACCGTCCTAGGCCCTGTTGTTCGGATTCGATGATTTATGTGCGGAGAGAAAGTCGTGTTTGTGCCCAAATGCTCTTGTTCGAGAACCATTGTGCTGCAATTGTGCTGCAGCAGGATAAAGGAACACAATCGTAAAACCGACGCACAGTGAGTCCCTCCTAAACTGGCGCTAACAGTTATCTAGCTAAATCTAGATTTATCTTGACATCTCCGGCAGCGGGTTTAGAATAGCCTCCAGAGGCGCACTATGGCTAACCGGGCGACGGTCAAGATCGGCCCTGCGATCAACGCGAAGCTCTATAAGGAATTCGTCGCGGTCGCGAAAGAAAACGGACAATCCCAGAGATTCCTGCTAGAGAAGGCCATCGAGCATTACATTCATAACGTGGTTCCTTCTCAGCGCACGGTGCGACCGGAAGTGATCGAAGCATTCCGCCGCTCCAACGAAAAATTCCGGGACCTGTATCGGAAGTTGGCCGAGTAAATGGCGGAACGGGTCTACCTAACCGTAGGCGAAGTTCTCGAGATCCATCACCAGCAAATCGACAACTACGGCGGCGCTCATGGACTCCGGGATAAGGGGCTCCTTGAGTCCGCCGTTTTCCGCCCACAGGTCGGATACTACAATACAATCGCCGAGGAAGCAGCGGCGCCGATGGAATCGCTTGCCAACAATCACCCATTCCTCGATGGCAACAAGCGCGTCGCCTTCGCCGCTGCGCACACGTTTCTGCTAGTCAACGGGTATGACCTCGAAGTGAAACCATTGGCGGCATACGAGTTTATGGTGCAATCCATCGCGAGAGGGGAGTTCCGTTTCGGACTAATTCTCGAGTGGATCAACAATCACATTCGCCAAGAATAGCTGACGCGTCAGAGGGACTTTGGTCCGTGCACACCATATTCGTCGTGTGACCGGGATATGAGAATCCAGCAATCGGAACACGCATGGCGGAGGATTCCGACCCCATCAGCTCGACTCAGTTATTCTTACGCTCTTATTGTCCGGTTTTCTGGCTGTGACGGAATCAATTGTAATCACTGCGATTAGACAAATCTGGCGGAGAGGGGGAACTGTAGCCCCACGGATCGCTCCTTCCACGCGCGTTCGAGCAGCTTCAGCCAGAACCGTCTGTGTACCATACGAAACTATATTTACACATAGTAGCACCAAACGAAAATGCATTTGCAGTGCGTTGTGAGAAAAAACCGCCAACATTTCAACTCACAAAGGAGTCCCAGTCCGGATATTTTGCCCACTCGGCGAGCTTGGGTGTATAACGGTGTCCCATCCGGGCGGCCAAAATGGAAATTCCGGCTGAAGAACATGCGGAGGAAAACGAAATGAAAAAATCACTGATCTTGTCGGGAGTGGCGGCTTTAATTATTGCCGCGACGCTGGGTGTTGCGCAGGCCCAGAAAGAGTCGAGCACGAACAAGAAGAACGTGATCTATGTGGCGGCGGAGCAGGCCACGTTCAAGCAATCGCCGGCGGCTGGGGTCTCCATGGCCGTTCTCTGGGGCGACTCGGACAAGGGGGCTCACGGAACATTCACGAAGTTCGCGCCGGGGTACGACGCGGGAACGCACACACATACGAGCGATGTGTGGATAGTCGTTATCAAAGGCGCTTATCTCTACAAAGATGAAGCGGGCGAAAAGCGTGCGGGGCCGGGAGATTTCCTCCGAGTCCCGGGCGGTCACAAGCATTGGAGCGGCGGTGACAAGACAGAAGGAGCGCTCTTTTATGAGGAAGGGTCGGCGAGATTCGATATCATACCGGCGAAGTAGCGGACCGCCACAAGGCTGACCCGTCTTCACGTGCTACGTCACAGGACGGAGAAAAAGCGCGCTGCTGCCACGGTCACATATTTTCAAAGTAACATGAGCCCTGGGGGCTTGGCGGGGACCAATGCCGGGATTCGATGATGCTTGGACGGCGGCAGCTCTACCCCGTGATGGAGAACCAGTCTCGCATGAGCTTCGCCCACTCCTTCGGGCCTAATTCAAGCGTACATCAAGCAGTGACAGCCAATACTGAAGGGATTGCAGGGCAAAACCGCAAAGGATGAGCGCAATGCCGAATACCCCAAGCCGTCGCTCCGGAAGATTGTCGGCGTAGTATTCGATGTAAGGATTGACCGTCACTCCCACGCCGGTGACAAGGCCTGTTACCAATCCCACGCGAATCGCAAAAGACCAGGCGTGGTCCACGTGATGGATGAAGGCACTACAGATCAGGGCCGTGACCATGTAGCCGACCGTACGGACCACAGTTCCCCAAAACTGACGACGCGTAAGCCGTGGACGCCGAGAGGCTGCATAGTCGGTGGCAGGACGCATGCCGCGAGAGTAGGCGAATATTTGGCCGACGATGATGAGAATGACAAATGCGATTGCGAATCCGAAGCCCAAAATCCTGTACAGTCCGGCTCCGAAAGCGAACCCCCGGATGGCGGAAAACAGCCCTTCCCAAAGCAAGGAGTAATGATCCAGCCCACGAGCTGCTCGACTGAGTTCAATCGACAGGGTGATACCGGTCGCGATACCGGAAGCCAGGCCAAAGAAGAGACCGAGGCCGAGGCCGTAGCCGATGCCGAAGACAACGGAGTACGTTACCGCACGGGTAAGCAGCCGCAAAGGACCGTGTTGTCCACCCAATAGGTCGTAGGCCAGATAGAGACTACCCAGCACATCAAGACAGATACCCGTAATACTGACGACCGCGACTGTATGATGGTCCACTCAACGATTGTAGACCTAAAATTTTGGCGATCATGCCCGGATAACGGTCCACTCGAGTGTCATGAGGGCTTATGTGCGCTATTATTTGGCGTCATTGGTGGCGCAATCATCGGGGCTCTGTGGCCCAGCCACAAAATAATTTACCGCGCGTAAGCGCATTAACATCGGGCTGGATCTGAGGAATGCCAACGCTCGAAAGTGCCGGGTGCCCCATTCTTGCAGTTTCATTTCATGCAAGGGTGGTTCTCCGCGTTGAGCCCTTCCACGCCTCGCTGTCTCCTGCTCGGAAAAAATCCACTTGCCTGACGCATTTATCGATAATTGGCTTTCGCGCGCCCAAACCCAAAGGCTAAAAGCTTGTTCTGACATCTCCCCGATCCCGCGTTATACTCGGATCATTCGACATTCTTGTCGACATCGGCGTTCCTGCCGAGAAGGAGGTGATCCAGTGAGGTACGGTTTACGTTGACGCAGTAGAGGAGGCGCCTGTGAGGTTACCGAGCGCCTCTCTCCTTTTGTCCCGCCGGTCCGACTTCCCCGTGATTTGACGGATTCATTCTGCGTCTTATCCCTAGCAAGTGCTTTATCGGAGAAGTCCTCAGAGCTTTGTCGACGTAATTGGACACTGCGGTTAATCTCGCTGGGATTCGAACTCCCGATAGGAGTTTTAGCCCCTACAACGGTTTACCAAATTGCCCGTTTCCACTCGCGAAGGCCCGTCGACGGGCCCGCAAAGTCCGTTCGAAAGCCGCCGGATTCCACGACCGCGATCTCTACGCCGAGTCGTCGAACCTCTTTGCGAGCGACTCGGAAAACCCTTCGACACCGAATTTCGCCGCGGCATACGGCGCCCGGCCCGTCGGGCCGACTCGTCCTCCGATCGTTGAAATCTAGATAATCTAACCGCTTTGCTAGTCCAAGAACTCGAGCGCATCGCCGAGGGGGCCTTCGAAGGCGCCGACAAAGCCGTGCGTGCCCCCGGTGAAGGCAGTATGATTCGGGAGGGGGAGCGGAAAAATGAAGGTATTGGCTATCATTATGTTGACGCTGGCGGGTGTTGCCGCGCAAGGACAGGACACGCGTCTGGAAAATCTGCATGGCAAGACTGTTCTGGTTTTTACGCCCCATCCTGACGATGATGTCTTTGGTGCTGGCGGGACAATCGCTTTACTCAACCGCAATCAGAACAAGCTCTACATCGTGATCTATACCAATGACGACAAGGGCTCATACGACCCCAAGATGACATCCCAGCAGCTGGCTCGGATCAGAAAGGCAGAGGAAGAAGTATCCGAGGGCCTGCTTGGCACACCAAAAGAAAACATCATATGGATGGGATATGACGATGGCATGCTGGAATATGCGCCACAGCCGAAGCTCGTTGAGGAGGCGACAGCTATCATCCGGCGTGTCCGTCCCGATGTACTACTCAGTGTGGATCCCGGCGAGTGGTATGAGCGATGGCACAAAACCGACCATCGCATGGCGGCCTTTAATACTATCGATGCCGTGCGTGCAGCGGAGTTCTGGCTCTATTTTCCCAATCAGCGCCTGCAACAAGGCCTGCAGCCGTACAGAGTTCCGGAAATGTATTTCTTCTACCCC
>QHZC01000563.1:0-970 GCA_003224515.1 Acidobacteriota bacterium | reverse complement strand
CCGCTAAACAAGTCAGCCAGTTCGAGCCAGCAGTCAACAAGTATCGGTCCGATTGGGAACCTGCCGATTTGGCCAGAGCCAAAGCCGAGATGCGACGGCAGCAGCCTCAAAAGGACGGCCATTACGTAGAAGCCTTCCGCTACGCGACGAGTTTTGTTCAGAACTGATCATTTAGCAAAGGCGCCGTAGTTCGAACCCGACTGCAGAAAGGTCGGCCTATGCGACAACGAGACACTCTCAAGAAATCGTCTGCAATTTTCGTAGCTACGTCGGTCTGTTCCGGCGCGTGGGATTGCCCGAATTAGCGGTCGGAACCTATTCCTTGTTGCCATTGATTTGTGATTCTTGAAAGCCGCCGCAAAGCCGCCATGTCGTCGGTTGTCGTCGTACATGGGCCAGTTGGGAAATGGTTTCGCAAGGCGAGAGGCGTCAGTTCCAGCATGGCCACCATCTTCCTGTGTCACCGGCTGCTACGTTCTACGGCATCCCGCAGTTTCTTAGACAACTTCTCAATACGCTTGAGCCTTTTGGTCAAATTGCTGGAGACTAAGCCGCGACTGACCTCCTCGATCTCAGCAGGTATAGCCCGCGACAGTTGGGCCAGCTCATCGGCGTCTCTTTTTAGCTCTCGCGGGTCGGGCGTATTGCTCAGGTGAATTGCGTTGCGCTGTTCCGGTATCTCGGCCCACCTTTTTCTCTCGTGGCCGCTCCCAACTGGACCGTGATATTGCGCCCATGCGATTGAGCAGACCAGAAGCACAAAACTTGAGTGGCGAATCATGTTCATGACGAGACTCCAATGCAGGGCCACATTTTAACTCTGGCTGGCGGACGTTCTTGCAACTTTCGAGCACCGATGGCCCCTTGCCCTCCCCCGCTTTTCAGGCGCTCTCCGGAGAGTTCTTGCCACCTCCGTTTTCAATGCGGCTCGGATTGTCGAGGGCGAACTCGGTTTGCTCTCGAGGGGTTT
>QHZC01000562.1:7260-9065 GCA_003224515.1 Acidobacteriota bacterium | reverse complement strand
GACAGTGATTTCGCTAACCGCCTGACCGCTCCATGGGGCACTCCTGTGTTCGCTCACAGAATCTGGGCCGCCACCATACGACGCAGACTCTCGGGAAAACGTAGCCGTCAAAGCAACATCGGTTCGTTCGGCGACGCATTTGACGCATTTGTTCATCCTTTTCCGCCTCTCCACTCCTAATGGCTGTGGAGGCCCCTAAATCTTCTTCCGATGCAACAGGATTGCCACGTCCAAGGAATGCCCGTTAGGGATCTTCAGGGGGAAACCATGTAAGGTCAATTCTGTGAGAACCGTATTACAGTGTCAGAATAGGGCCTACGGCAATGTCAGGGAATTGCCTGACAGCGAGTTCGCGGATCGACCGATACCCGCACGTGGCCCCTTCACACTCCGCTAAACTCCAGGAACCGTCCACATATGAACTTCGGGAATAATTCTCGCAATGAGCTAATGCGGCTTGGCCCGTTCTCCCAATGGAGCTAAAAGTTCCAAACCGACAGCAATCTTGTGGTTTTCCACTCACTGACAATAAACTACGCGGGCTCGTCAGTCCGCGACAAAGATCACGTCTTGGTCCATCCGCGCTCACGTCGTGCGTATGCTCGATCGCGGCGAACCCGAGCCGCAAGCAACAGCTTCCGGCTCCGATGCTTCGGCTCAAGCGCCCGAACCATCGGACGCGTCTCCCTTCACCGGCGCGAGGCGCACTTGCACCGCCAAAATCAGATTGGCCGCTCCTCGAATTCAGGTTGTTCCTGCTCTCGCTGCGCGGCTGGTCTTTCCATATGTCTTGACTAACTCGCGTTCCGCTTGAAGCCAATCCTCCACGTCGTGTCCGAGAGCGCCGCCGCGCTCGAGGTAGAGTTGGAAGGCGCGCCGCTCGATTTCTTCAGGTGTAGGATGGACCTCGGCAGGCTGCAGCTCACCCTTCACCGAAGAGGATCTTTCTATAAGATTGGGCATGATTCCTCGCTTCGGGCTGGGATTTCTGACCCCCATTCTACTCCGGGGAAAAGCGGATGTCAGGGATCTTTCGTCGCTGCCGTTGCTCCGAACTCAAGTCCAGCCTGTTGCCAAAAACCATCAGCCAAGCCGGCCGTTCGCGGTACAATCTGTCTTGCGCCGCAGTATTCCTCCATCCAACCCAGGCCTTATCGTCTTCGCGCCCAGACCCGGATGAAGTATCGAAAAGCGCCACCTAACCAGCATTGTCGTATGTGTCTCGGGCGTGAAGGATGCGCAAGTCGCTCTCAGGGAACTGACCTGCGCGGATTATGTCAGCACGGGCGGTGCCGGCGCGGTTACCAGGCACGCCTGGCAATCTGGCGAGGTCGCACAGATTGCTTCATGGAAGGCTGAAATTTCGATTCATGGGAAAGACAGTCTATTGTCCAACAACTTGCGGACAACCGTTACGCCATTGGATTAAATTTCCAGGAGCGCCGCATTACGTGGTCCGCTTTCCGTACCTGCCGCAACGTCTAACCGGGGCCGGCCGGCAAAACCGGTGGTCAGACCAGCGTCTACCTTAGTTAAACCGCTCCCCGCTGCTTGGCGGTGGAGGGGGTCTTGACGGTCAGGCGGCTGGCGGCCCGCCTCACCTTCCCTAGCTCGGGCTGTCTCTGCAGCAACGGCAACGCCCGCACTGCTTGTTCTTTCCAGAACACCAGGTGTCCTATCCGCTCGTCCCAGTCAATGCACAACATGTCGCCGAGCTTCACTTGCTCCGTCGCCAGTAAATTCGCCAGCGGATACACCACATGCGTCTCTATCGCCCGTTTCAGAGTTCGCGCTCCGTACCGCTG
>QHZC01000562.1:0-7218 GCA_003224515.1 Acidobacteriota bacterium | reverse complement strand
GAACTCTCGCCCCGCCGCTGTCACCCGAAACAGAAAACGCCCGTTCTCCCTCTCCAGAACCCTCCGCTGAACCATCCCCAGCTCAATTTCCAACACTCCCTCCAACTGCTCTCGCCTCAGCGAACGGAACACCACGACTTTATCCAAACGGTTCATGAACTCAGGAGAAAACTTGCGCCGGGCCGCTTCCAGGGCCGTACGTTCCACTTTTTCGTCAAGGCCTGTCGCCGGCTTGTCTTTGGGCTGAACGAAGCCCATGCCACCCTGCATCAGCTCCGTGATCTCTCCGCCTCCCAGGTTGGAGGTCAGGAAGATGATCGTCTGCGACAGGTCCACGCGACGGTTGTCACCGAGCGTTACCGTGGCTTTGTCCAGCATGCCCAACAGCAATTGCCAGAGGGCATCGCTGGCCTTCTCAATTTCGTCGAACAACAGGAAGCTGAGCTTCAGTTTGTCGGTGTGGCTGGCCGCCAAGGCCTCCTGGGTAATCAGCGGATGGGTTTCACGATGGCCGAGGTAGCCCGGAGGTGAGCCGATCAGCTTGGCAATTTCGTGCGAGTGCTGGAACTCGGCGCAATCGACTTTGATCACCGTGCGGGCATCTCCAAACAGAATCTCCGCAGCGGCTTCCACGATACGCGTCTTTCCCGAACCCGTCGGACCCAGGAAGAGAAGGTTGCCTACGGGACGCGCGGGCGAGTTCAACCCCGCGCAGAAGACTTGGTACAATTCCATCAACGCCTGGACACCCTGCTCCTGTCCCACGATCATCGATTGCAGAGCCACTTCAAATTCCGCCGACTCTGGACTGCGTAACATGGGATCAAGAATTGTTGTCCGGGTGGCCATCGCTTCCTCCTAACAGAAGCTCCGTTCCGGAAATCTTGTGGTGAAAGCAATTTGATGAAACTGTTTCAGTCGCACTTTGATGGTCGAATGTACGTGCTGGAAATTCCTCAGCATCTCTGAAGGACCTTCGATACGTCCTTCTCTTGCTCGTGTAGGTGAAACCATCACGCTGATGCTAGCAGGGACCCCAAATTTGTCCGGCTCACGTTGCATTCTGGGCATCTCCACAAGCGAAAACTCCGCTCGTCCCGCCTAACCCTCGCGAGATACATCGGCGTCCCGTCATGGGGGCAAGTGACGCAAGGCGTAATTTCTTCTTCGAGCTGATTCCCGCCCGGCGGCATGAAATATCCGCGAGGCTTTGTGTAGCGGATCAGGCAAGATGGCTCCCGGCAGGCATAGGCAGGCGATTTAGAACCATTGATCCGGGTCTTCAAACGAAGCTGAACAGGCGTCATCTCATTGTGGTGCTCGTAGCAAAGCGGGTGAATCTCTCTTTTAGTTTGCACAGAAGCCATACACAGCCTCCTTCGAAGGAGCGTCGAACCGGCCTTCAGGGAGAGACCTTGTACCCGCGAAGCATCTGGAGTTTTGCGTTCGCCCAGGGCAAGGTCAGCCTGGCGAGGCGTCTCAGCGCAGATGCGCTTCAGGCTCTATGCCGAGTGGAGGATACAGAGGTCCACGTGTTCTCTCGGCACACGGGCCTGGCAGCGAGGAATCTGACCGCGACGCTTGCTAGGCTTGGCTTAGTCATCGAAACCCCTTTACTCAATTCTCGGGCAAGAGGCGTACCAAAGTACCAACCTTACTGGACGCATTCGTAAGGATTGAAGGAGGAGCCTACTTTAGCAGAAACTTTGCTTATGTTTTGTCAGCCCCAGGAGCAGAGGCCCTCAATCCCAGAAATTTGAACATCGATCCGCTATGTGTCTCGGGGCCAGAAGACCACACATTCCCAACAGTTGCTTCTAACTCTCAATATGTCAATGCTTTAGCGGCAAGAAACACCAATGTTCTCTCGCTTCCGCATACTGGTTATCGCGGACTCGCACTACTGATGGACAGCTAGCCCAATCCGATTTTCGAATCACGACGACGCGGGAAAACTGCCAAACCTGTCCTAGGTGGGTACACAAGCGGGGGGACAGGGGCAAGGGTCAAGGAACACGCTATGGTACTCCTAGCCTTTGCCCAAAACGGGCAAGGGATTTCTCATTTCATGTTTTTGGAAGTTCGGCATAGTGCCGTTCTGTCCCTACGACTGATGTGTCCCACCGCTCCAGTTTGACGTAGATGCCCGATTGATTTTAGGTCTTGTAAGTACTATACGTAGATTCATACCATGCTTGGGGCATTCTAACTGCCGGGAGGTCTCCGGAAATCATGGCCGCGCCAGTTCCAACCGGTCGATGCGAAAGGCCTATCCCGAAAAGATTGGCCGCAGAGCTTTCCCGCCCAAACGAATCTGGGCCTAAGGAAATGAGGTTCACTGAGAACGTGAGTCCTCGGAGCGTATGCGTCACCACGGTCCGGCGCTAGCAACCTGGAACTCGCGTGCTGCCTACATTTCCCAAAATGACACTCGGGCCGAAGGAAGGGTCGCTTACTGCCAGCGCGTGGAAAGTGGCAACTTCGCCCTTGGGCTAGAGCTACCATGGCAGGTACAGCGCTGGCAGATGCTGTGGTAAACGCTGGCGGATGTTAAGTTTGGCGCACCTTGAGAAATACCGATCCGAGTACGAAGCACTCTCTGCTAAGGTCGACCCACCTCTCCTGCTCATTGTGCATCGATATGGCGAGGAAGTGCAGATGGCTCAACACCTTCGCATTCGGTACGCGTCGTGAAGACCGAACGAGTGCACATGAGCAAATTCACTCGGTGGGCAGCCAGACGGAAGTCATTGGAAACTGATGCAAGACAAGGGTATTTCGTACCTCGAGGAGAGACCAGCGAGTCACCGGATGGACGTAATCGTCGCAGTGAGCGCTGACGGCAGCAAGCCCCTCAACAAGTACCTCAAAACGATAGCGGATAGAGAGCAACCGGATAAACTTCTGTCTCTGCCGACCTGCTAGTGCGCCTTGGTCCATTCTCCCAGCGGGACCACGAGTTCCAAACCGACGGCAAACCTGTTGTTTTCCACGCGCTGACAATAAACTACGCGTGCCTGGGTACGGAAGCCAAACTCAGGAGAGCTTAGCAGCACGCGGTCCCCTGGACGCCAGACGTGTTCCGTCGCTACCCGCATCCCGCGAGCGCTCACGTTCTGGGCTATGGCTGTCTCTTTGATCTGCAAAGCGTCTGGACGAACAAGCTCCACCGCCAGTTCTTTCCTGATTCGCTTGTCGGCACGGCCATATGACGCAGACTCCCGTGGCGCCGCCTCTATTCGAGGCTGACTGGAGTGATAAGGGCCTTCGCTGGGTAGACCTTCGGAAACAAGAGCCCTCTTCTGTAGGCGGCTTTTGTCGCTTCCCATCGGATGACAGCGACAGTTTCAGAAATCCAAAGGGCGCTCTGGACAAATGGCCGACACCCATACTGATGGTGCCCGCCACGCCAACAGAAGACACGCTACGTTCTTGGCCAGTCGAAGTGTGTGAGCGCTGCCAACAACAAGCAATCCCACAAATACCCTAATCGAAGGTCGGAAATATTCCTTAGATCAGATTGCCAACAACAAATCTCCGTCAGGAATGAGTAAACACGCGCCCATCCGGCCCGGAACCATTGCTGGATCATCGATCTAGCGGCTGTCCTCAATGCGGTGCGCGTGGCGTTCCCCTGGACACTCTCTGACGCACTTCTGAGGAACAAATTTCCGAGCAAGAGGGCGTCAGACCAAGAGGTAGCCTCTAACCCATTCACAGGAGTGCACTTGCAAGTCGTCCGTTCCTTCCTTGCTTGAGCCGCGCATCGCGGCTCGGTTACTTCTAACCTGAATCCGTGGCAGTGGGCTTCTGGCGTCGGAGGGCAGAGTCCATTTTTTGGTCCATGCATGGTCCAACAATTGTTCCTCGGGGTGCCGAAACGCGACCTTGGTTGCCATCCGTGCCGCGTAGATTCCTCAGACCTCCCGACCCGGTCGGGATAAATTCCAGCCTCAGCTACAGCGAGAAGCGCTCTTTCATCAGGCTGCTAATGGTTAGAGCTACCGGTGACTTTCCCGTACCCAGGGTTGTGTGGGTTAGCGTCCCATATTTCGGAGGCGATTCCGCGTGCTTGCGCCCCAGAAAGACGCACTGTTCGCCGCCTTCCCCCAGGAGGTCTCCATGAATACACTCGCTCGCAATTTGGCTCGCTTGTCCTCTATTCCTCTGGCTGTCTCAAAACGACGATCGCTTTGGCCGATCTTAGGGGTCTTTCTGCTGGCCACAGCAAGCATGGCGCAGGAAAGGCCAAGAGCGACGACCGGAGCGGAGTCTCAGCCCAGAGTGCAGTCGCCTTCTCAGGCTCCAGCAGAAAAAGCGGCGCCTGACGAAGGGCGCGTCACGCTTCCTGCCGGGACGCGTGTTGCGCTGGTGCTCACGCATCCCATCGACAGCAAGTCCGCACACCGCGGTGACGAGATCTATGCCGCGACCACGGCTCCGGTGACGCTCGCCAATCGCGTCGTCATGCCCCCAGGAGCGTACGTGCAAGGGAAGGTTGAAAAGCTGACGCGACACAGGACCCGGGTGGAGATCGTGATGCAGTCTGTTGCGATCATCTTCCCCGACGGGTACGTGGCCAACATCGGCGGCCCGATGACCATCGAAAGCGAAGAAGGCACGGCGTGGATCAATCCGGGCGCAGGCACGAAAGCCGGCGTGGTCGCGGCGCCCCTGCTTGGCTTAGGTCTCGGCACCGCGATCGGCGTCGCCGCACACACCACGCAAACGACCACCTTCGCTGGGACCACAATGACTACGAGCACGCCGAAAGGCATAGCTATCGGGAGTACGGTAGGCCTTGTCGCCGGGGGCGTCGTCTCGCTTGTGCTGCTTGCGCGGAGCCACCATTTCTACATGGCAACGGGTTCAGAACTGGAGATGATCTTGCCGCAAGCGGTGACCCTAGCCCAGGGACAGACGGCTGATGCGGAGCGAGGTCAGGGGAGGTAGGAGGCGGGGGACGCCTGAGGAGATGGCGCAGAGGAGGTCGGAGGTGACAGTGCCGATGCAGCCAGCGACGAGATCGGCGGGATGGGAGTGTAAACCGTCGGTGCCGTAGATCGTGGCGACATCGCCTCGACCGGCTCTCCAACCGCCTCACCAAAATTCTTATCGAAGCACGCAAGCTCGCGACGCCATGAGAGTGGGCAGAGATGGCCGGTAATGTCGGTTATTACCGGCCAACTGGTTTTTTGACGATTTCTACGGTAAGCGCATTCTACCAGGAGTTGGACGACTTGAAACAGCCAACCGCTGGTTCCGTCGGGTCAGTCATCAGCAGAAGGGCTACGTCGGCGCCAGAGCAAGGCCGAAGCAATCAACAGTCCTGCAGGAATCCAAATCCAGAGGAGTTCACTCTGGAGAACGGCAGAACCGCGACTCGTGAAAGATCGTCCGATACCTATTGGCGATACTCGAATAGGAGTCCAGGGAAGAAAGTAAGGATGGTTACGGCGTTCGGGAACATCAGAACCCGAGCCGAATTCAGCAGCATCACATTTCTCCCATCGGGACTTCCGGGGCGTCAGGGACTTTTCCGGGTAGCGCTCCAGGATGAAACGGGGGGAGACCTCGAACAATGTTTGCTCCTGCGATCCCGCTAGACCTCACTCCATGCGCCAGGGCGAGCCTTCTGGCCAATGTTGCAAAGTCTCCGTGGCCCAAGCGGTAGACTTGTCCGTATGGCAAGTGGTGCAAGGATTCGGGATTTTATATTTTTCGGTCATCGCTGGCGTGATGAACGCGAACGTGTGCGAACGCACCTTTACATCTGCAATTGTCGTGGCGATTTTCGGCATATGACAGGCGATGCAATTGCTACCCGGAGACCCTTTTTTGTGATGGGTATGTTCTTCGATGGTCGCTGCGCGTGGTCCATTTAGTGAGAGCGGGCCATGGCAGTCTAGGCAAAGCTGGTCGGGCGGGTTTCGCAATTGTGCGTAGTTATCCGTACCATGCACATCGTGGCAGCTAAAGCATGTCACACCGCGTCGGTACATGATGCTTTGCACGAAATCATTTCCTTGCATGCGATTCTTATGAGCGCTGCCCTCGGGATAATGCGTGAAGGTGGTTTCACCCAGCGTATGCTCCTCAAGTTGCCAGAAATCCCGCAAGTGTAAACCCACCTGGTATCCGACGGGCCAGTCGTAATATTTGCCGTCAATGGGATTTGTCTGTGGCCGCCCCTGAGAATGACACTGAATGCAGCTATCGTTTGCTTGAACATAGTCCATTCGCGCCGGATTCAGGATGTTCCCGCGCGTGGGGTGCTCCACATGGTCACTTCCAGGGCCGTGGCACTTTTCGCATCCAACGTTCCACTCCGCCACTTGCTTCGTATGGATGTTGTAGTCCACCGAATGGCACCCATCGCATGTCGGGCCCGTGGGCCGTTGCATATTGTCGGGAGGATACAGAAGGGCCCACCAGTCGGTTCCATTTGCCACAAAATACGGACGCCAAACGTGATTGGTGATGTCCCACTGTGCTGGTTCCGGAAAGTAATCGTCCCCTATTTTCGTGAAGTAACGCTGCTTCCAAAGGCTGCCATACACCAGAGCGACCTGGTCCTTCGTGAATTTCGCAACGGTATTCGTTGAAAGATCGGGAATGATGGCGTCCGGAAATTGGCGAGGATCACGAACAACATTCGCCATGGGCGTTTTTCGCCAGTGTTCATAAATTTTCTCGTGACACTTTTGGCAGGCTTGCGAGCCAGCGTAATGAGCCGTCACTCTCGTCGCAGCCTCCTGCTCCTGCTCTTTTTTGCTTAACTGGGCGAGGCTACGAACGAACAAGACTAGTTTCCAGCTATCATCACTCTGCTCATCGTGCGGTTTGGCCCAGCCCGGCATTCCGGTTAATCGCACGCCATTCCGAATGATGTAGCGGATTTCCCCATCCGTGAGGCTTTGCGTTTGCGGCAAACGCAAAGCCGGAACTTTGGGATAGAGGTTACGACCGACTCCGGTCTGTCCGGAGCCGTCCGGACCATGGCATACGGCGCAACGATCTATGAAAATCTCCCGCGCTGCTTTCAAAACGTCCGGCGTGGGCTTCCAAGGGTTTACTTCAAGCCGAGCTTTTCGCGGGATGGCGAAATTGCGCGCCGCGCGAGCCGCAACTCTTTCTAGTGTAGTGTCTCCAACGCTTCTTTACATTTGGCGATTTTGCCCAGAATTCGTTCTACAGGTGCGCTCCAGATGAAAACTT
>QHZC01000093.1:8606-10159 GCA_003224515.1 Acidobacteriota bacterium | reverse complement strand
ATCGAGGAGCTGGACGACTTCGCTGCTCATGCCTTTGGCGACTTCGAGAGAAGAAATAGGGAAGTTGAGCTGGTCCATCCGGCGGCTAATGAATTCCACGAGAAGCCAAAGAAAAAAGCGCCCGGCGAGAGAGACTTCGGTCCAGACCTCGAGGTGATACGTGGCGGCGTGTTCATAGAAATGACGAATGGCTGGATGAACGGCGTCCGGGTTGAAGCCCGGGCCGCGGAGAGCGTCGAAATCGGGGATCAGGCCGGCGCCGGGAGGAATTTGGATTTGAAGATTCTCGTCGCGAGCAATGCGCTCGTAGATTCGCGTGCCGATGCGGCCGCGCTCGCCGAGCGGGCAGCGTAGCCAGGGGGCATCGGCCTCGCGAATGCGTTTGCCGGTGATGCGGACCCATATCTGAATGCCACTTTCGAGGAAGAAGGCGATCAAATCGTAAAATGCGGAGCGCTTGTCAACTGGCGGCGGGGCCGCCGCGTTGGCCGCATGGGGGAGGGAAGGAGCGGGATCCATGGCTCTATCTTCTCATTGGCGGGCCTCCGCGGCTGCCTGGCAGAGCGGTTGTGCCTGCTGGAGTAACCGTTCGAGGAGGCGGCATTTGAGATTCTTGGGTTGACCGATTGCTGAATCAAGTCAAGAATGTTTGCATCATGGGGCAAAAGCTATCGGACAAAAAACTAGCTGTTCTGGGCACAGGAAAACTCGGCGGGATTTTGCTGCGAGCCTACCTGAAGCAGGAGCTCATCTCGCCGAAACGTGTTATCGCAACGGTGAAGCACGGCGAAAAGGCCTCGGCGCTAGCGAAGGAGCTGGGCGTGTCTGCGACGACCGAAAACCGCAAGGCGGTGGACGGCGCGGACATCGTGCTTCTGAGCGTGAAGCCGCAAGTGGTGGGCGAAGTGTTGAAGGACATTGCGCCGGAGCTGAACGAGAACACGCTGGTCATTTCCGTTGCCGCGTCGGTGCCGACGAGCTATATCGAGCAGCGTCTGAGAGGGAAAGTGCCCGTAGTGCGCGCGATGCCCAATACGCCTTCGGCCGTGGGATGCGGAATGACGGGCATTTGCCGCGGCGCGCATGCAGGGGCGGAGCACCTGGAGACGGCGCGCGCGATGTTTAACGCCGTCGGACGCACGGTGGTGGTCGACGAGAAAAATATGGACGCAGTGACCGGGCTTTCGGCGAGCGGCCCGGCGTTTGCCTACATCATTCTCGAGTCGCTCGCAGAAGGTGGTGTCAAGGTGGGTCTCCCGCGCGACATAGCGACCCTGCTCGCAGCGCAGACCATGAAGGGCGCGGCGAGTGTGGTTCTGGAGACGGGTGATCACCCCGCGCTGCTGAAGGACGCGGTGACGACTCCCGCAGGCTGTACCATCGACGGGATTATGGAGTTGGAAGAAGGCAAGCTCCGCGTGACGCTCATCAAGGCGGTCGTAAAGGCCACTAGCCGGGCCGGGGAGCTGCTGTCCGAGAAGTAGGCCGGCCCCGGGATTGACAACGGTGGTAGGATGCTGCCTGTGAGGGAGTGATGCAGAGCGCGTACATTC
>QHZC01000093.1:0-8595 GCA_003224515.1 Acidobacteriota bacterium | reverse complement strand
CGGCGTTGGTGATCGCATTTCCCGCGGTAACACTGGTCCTGGCAAAATTTATTCGGCCGGCATCCACGTCGTTCGGCGCGAAGCTCAAGCCCTATGAGTGCGGGATCCCTCCGGAGAGCGATGCGCGCGGACGGTATTCGGTGCGGTTTTTTATTGTGGCCATGCTGTTTGTGATTTTCGACGTAGAGACGATGTTTCTCATTCCCTGGGCGATTCTGTACAAAGGGTGGGTCGCGGCGCACCAGGGGCTATTTGCTCTGGTATCGATGGTCATGTTCCTCGGAATTCTGCTCGTCGGCTATTTGTGGCTGTACAAAAAAGGTGCTCTTGAGTGGGCGTGAGTCCTAATTCTCATCTTCTCCCAAACCCACCATCCTGTTTCGAAGTTGTTCCGATTGACTCGGTTTGCAGCGTGTGTTAGAAACGCGGCGTTTGAATTCTTGGCTGCTCCTCTTGTTGTAGATTACAGTAGCTGTTCAGCGGAGCCTGTCGCACCCTGGGTCCATGGCTGACGAGCCCAAGGAACCTAAACCGTCTCAAGTCCCCACGGGCGATAAGCCCGTAAGCAGCACACCCCCGGTGTCGACTCCCTCTGCCAAGCCTGCGGACGCGAGCGCGCCCGCTGTTCCTCCGAAGCCGGCGGCTGCGGCCCCTCCCAAACCGCCCGTGGTGCTGCAGACTCCGCTCGACAACGAATTCGTAACGCGATTTCGTGCCAAGTTCGGTGCGGCGCTTCTGGAAGCGATCGAGGACCGTAAGCAGGCCATTCTGACCGTGGATCGTGCCGGTTTGGTGGAGATTGCGCGGCACCTGCGAGACGCAGAAAAATTCGACATGCTCTCTGACTTAACGGCGGTAGATTGGCCAAAGCGTGAGAAGCGGTTTGACGTGGTTCTCAATCTGTACTCCTTCGCGAAGAACGAGCGGCTGAGGCTGAAAGTGTGGGCCTCGAACACCGAAGAAGTGCCGAGCGTCGTTGGCGTTTGGCCCACGGCGAACTGGCAGGAACGCGAAGTGTTCGACATGTTCGGAATTATTTTTTCCGGGCACCCGGATTTGAAACGCATTCTGTTGCCGGAGGAGTGGCAAGGCTATCCGCTGCGGAAAGACTATGACATCCTGCAGCAGGACACGGCCTGGGTGCGGGAAAATCTTGGAATTGAGAGCGGTCAGTGAGGCGGTTTTAGCCGTAGAGGGAAGACAACCCTGAGTATCGACACCACAAACGATCGCAAGACCTTATTGGGCGCGGATGAACTGGTTATCAATATGGGGCCGCAGCATCCGTCCACACACGGCGTTTTGCGCGTAAAACTGAAGCTCGATGGCGAGCGTGTCGTCGGCTCGGAGTGCATCATCGGATATTTGCACCGGGGCGTCGAGAAAATCGCGGAGAACCGCACCTATCAACAGTTTGCTCCCTATGTCGACCGTATGGACTATGTCGCGGCCGTGAGCAGCGGGCTGGGATATTGCGAGGCAGTGGAAAAATTGCTGGTCGCGGAAGCTCCGCCGCGCGCGCGCGTGATTCGAACCATCTTGACGGAGCTGCAGAGAATCGCCAGCCACCTCCTGTGGCTCGGCACACATGCTTTGGATATTGGCGCACTCACTCCGCTCTTCTATTGCTTCCGCGAGCGCGAAGAAATTTTGAAGATTTTTGAGAAATACTGCGGGGCGCGCCTGACCACGCATGCGTTCCGCATCGGCGGGCTGCAATACGAGGCTTATGACACTTTCGAGAAGGACGTTGAACGGTTCTGCAAGGATTTTGAATCGCGCATCGTGGAATACGAGACTCTGCTCACTGAAAACCGTATCTGGATCGGGCGTACGAAGGGCGTGGGGATTCTGACCGCGGCAGATGCCATCGCCTTTGGCGTGACCGGGCCGGTGCTCCGTGCCAGCGGTGTGAAATGGGACATCCGCAAGGCCATGCCTTACGCGGCGTACGATCAATACAAATTCGAGATCCCTGTGGGCACAACCGGAGACACTTACGACCGCTATCTGGTCCGGATGGAGGAAATGCGGCAATCGCGGCTGATCTGCCTGCAAGCCATCGAAAATATTCCCAGCGGGCCGATCATGGGGAAAGTGGGGAAGGTGCTGAAGCCGCCGCCCGGTGAGGTCTATCATGCGATTGAAGCGCCGAAGGGCGAAATCGGCTATTACATCGTGAGCGACGGCACGGTGCAGCCGTATCGTGTGCACATCCGGCCGCCTTCCTTCATAAATCTGCAGGCCTTCGACCGCATGGTGCGGGGGCACCTCGTGGCCGATGTGGTGGCCATCATCGGAACGATTGATATCGTGTTGGGAGAAGTCGACCGGTAAGGTCGCAGGAAGAACGCTGGGTAAGGTCGCTGGAGAAATGGACCGACGATGAATGCCGCATTCCAGGCACCGATTGAGTTTTTGAAGCTGTTCTGGGCGCCGCTGCTCTGTGGCGTGGCGGTCGTCGCGATTTTGCCGCTGATCGCCGGTTATATCGTGCTCGTTGAACGCAAAATCATGGCGGACATGCAAGCGCGGCTGGGTCCTATGCGCGTGGGGCCGCATGGCTTGCTTCAGCCGATCGCGGACGCGGTGAAACTGCTCATCAAAGAAGACATCATCCCGGAGAACGCGGACAAACTCGTCTTCTGGCTCGCGCCCGTGCTTTCCGTCGGCGCGGCGCTGCTTTCGCTGGCTGGCCTGGCGATTGGACCGGCGTTTCAAATTGCGCAGGACATCAACATTGGCATTCTCTTCGTTGTGGGTATCAGCGCGCTGGGAATATTCGGCATCGTGCTGGGCGGCTGGGCCTCGAACAGCCACTATTCATTGATGGGAGCGCTGCGCAGTTCGGCGCAGTTGGTGAGTTACGAAACCGCCGCGGGGATGGCGCTGGTGAGCGCGCTTTTGTTTACGGGCACGCTGAATACCAAGTCGATCGTGGAAGCGCAGAGCAAAGAGGGCATTTGGTTCGCGCTGCTTGCGCCGGTAGCCTTTTTTACCTATCTCGTCGCTTCCGTTGCAGAGACCAACCGGGCGCCGTTTGATTTACCGGAAGCGGAGTCTGAGCTTGTCGCCGGGTACATGACAGAGTTCAGCGGATTTCGCTGGTCGCTCTATTTCCTCGCGGAATACACGAACATGATCGTGGTGGCTTCCGTGGCGACCACTTTGTTTCTCGGAGGCTGGCTTAGGCCCTTCGCCAGAGTCTCTTGGCTGAATTTTTTGGATTTTGCGCCGCCGCTCTTGATGATTGTGATTGCCGCTTATTGCGTGTTGCGCGTCCCAAAGCAGCCGACGCGCGTGCAGCAGGTGTTCTTGTTGGCGGTGGCGGGTCTCTGTTTTGTGGTTGCGTTGGTACTCGCGGCGCCGGTCGTTTTGCCGGTAATCAAACCTTCATTCCGGGAAGCGGTAGCGCCATTTTACGCAGGCATCCACGGCGGCTTCTGGTTTATTTTCAAGGTAAGCGCCTACATCTATTTGTTCATGTGGCTGCGATTCACGCTGCCGCGGTACCGGTTTGACCAGTTGATGCGCCTGGGGTGGCATTTCCTGATCCCGCTGTCCATCATCAACGTGTTGTTGGTTGGCGTGGCCTTGATCGCGGGAGCGTACTTTCACTTGCAAGGTTGGGGACTGCTTCTGGTTACGACTCCCGCGGCCATCGTGGCCCTCGTGGCAGCGCTTCTTATTCTGGCCGTCGAGAAAGAACACGACGCCAAGCAGGAGAAAACCGCCGCTTCGGATTTTTATGCTGGATAAAGTCTTATTTTATTTCTTTGCCGGCATCGCCGTGGCGAGCGCGGTGCTCATGGTCACGCGGCGGAACGTCGTTCACAGCGCCATTTTTCTGATCACTGCGCTGCTTGCGACCGCCGGTATTTTCTTGCAGTTGCGCGCGGAGTTTTTGTTTATCGTCCAGATCATTCTTTATGTCGGCGGGATCATGGTGCTCTTCGTTTTCGTGATCATGCTGGTCAATTTGGATGTGGCGCTGCAGCAGATCCAGTTTGCGCGGCAGAAGTGGGTGGCCTTGCTCGTCGCGCTGGCCTTGGCGGGCCAGGTGGGCCTCATGTTCTGGTCTTCCAAAAAAATGCCGGGGCAGGGATTGCCGGTACTGACAGCAGCGGTCGCAGAGCATTTGCCACCGAATTCTGAAGCGCTGGCAAAGAGTTTGTTCGACTCGTATCTGTTGCCGTTTGAGATTGCTTCTGTCTTGCTGCTGGTGGCCATGATTGGCGCCGTCGTGATGGCCAAGAAAAGGACGTAACGCCGCGATGCTTCCGATTGGACATTACCTGTTCCTGAGTCTCGCGCTCTTCATCATCGGCGTGATCGGCGTGGTCACCAGGCGCAACGTCATTGTCGTGCTCATGTCCATCGAGCTGATTCTGAATGCCGTGAACATTAACCTAGTGGCATTTTCCCGATTGTACGGTGATGCGGCGGGACAGGTCTTTGCGCTTTTCATCATTGCCGATGCGGCTGCGGAGGCCGCCGTGGGACTCGGAATCATCATCGCCTTTTTCCGGAACCGCGAAACGGTGTTGGCGGACGAAATGGATTTGTTGAAGTGGTAGCGCGATGATAGGAAAGAAGAAGTGAAAACGGCATGACGCCCACGGGCTATTTTCTGGATCATCTTTGGCTCATCCCGCTGCTTCCGTTGGCGACCGCGGCGCTGATGCTTTTCTTTGGTAGGCGGCTCCCGAAAGTCGGCGTCAACGTGCTCTGTGTCGGCAGCGTGGGCTTGTCTTTCATCTACGCGGTAGGCGCGGTGTTTCAATTGCTGGCCGCGGAGCCGGAGCATCGTGTCGCTCAACAAATCCTGTTCGAATGGCTGACCCCCGGGCCGATGCAGATCACCGGTGGACACGCAATTCGGTTTGTGGCGGACTGGGGATTCCTTCTCGATCCACTTTCCTGCGTCATGGTTCTGGTGGTCACCGGTGTCGGCTTCTTGATTCACCTCTACTCCGTCGGATACATGGCGCACGAGGGCGGGTACTACCGTTTCTTCGGCTACATGAATCTCTTCATGTTTGCCATGCTGACCCTGGTCCTGGCGAACAACATGCTACTCATGTTCGTGGGATGGGAAGGCGTCGGCCTATGCAGCTACTTGCTGATCGGTTTCTATTTCCTGAAAAAGTCGGCTTCCGACGCGGGGAAAAAAGCGTTTATCGTGAATCGCATCGGCGATGCAGGATTTATCCTCGGGATTCTCCTGACTGCGGTGACGCTAGGCACGATCCGATTTACTGCTCAAGGATTGCCGGATTCCGCAGGCTATTTAGGAATTCTTCAATCTCTGAAGTTGGCGGTTGAGAACGGAATGCTGGGGTACCGTGCGCCGGTGCTGACCGGCATTGCTCTGTTGCTGTTTATCGGAGCGATGGGCAAATCGGCACAGATTCCCTTGTACGTGTGGCTGCCGGACGCCATGGAAGGTCCGACGCCGGTGAGTGCCTTGATCCACGCCGCCACGATGGTCACCGCCGGCGTGTACATGGTCGCACGCATGAACGCGGTCTACCTGCTCGCGCCATTCGCCATGGATGTCGTGGCGGTGGTGGGTGCCGTAACCGCGATTTTTGCGGCCTCCATGGCCCTGGCGCAGAACGACATCAAGAAAGTGCTCGCCTATTCCACCATCAGCCAGCTTGGCTACATGTTCCTGGCCCTCGGCGTTGGTGCTTTTGCCGCAGGAGTTTTCCATCTGATGACCCACGCTTTCTTCAAAGCGCTTTTGTTCCTCGGCGCCGGTAGCGTGATTCACGCCATGTCCGGCGAGCAGGATTTACAAAAGATGGGCGGATTGTGGAACAAGATTCCCGCCACGGCGAGGACATTCGCCGTCGCAACTCTGACGATTGCGGGAATTCCTCCGCTTGCCGGCTTCTTCAGCAAAGACGAAATCCTGGGGCATGCGTTTGAAAGGAATCCGTTGTTGTGGCTTGTTGGTTTCGTCACGGCAGGAATGACGGCGTTTTACATGTTCAGGCTGCTTTTCCTCGCCTTCTTCGGTTATTCGCGTGCCGACGAGCACGTTGAAAAACACATCCACGAATCGCCGCCGACGATGACCGTACCTCTCGTGATTCTCGCAGGACTCTCGGTCATGAGCGGGTGGATTGGCTGGCCTGGGTCGCTCGGAAGAAACGCCCGCTTCAAAAAGTTTCTCGAACCTGTGTTGCTGGGCGTTGGGACGGAGACGGCCGCGGAAAAGGCTGCCTCCCATGGCCTTGCCATGGAATACGTTTTGATGCTGGCATCCCTCTCGATTGCCGGCGCGGGAATTTGGCTGGCATACCAGTTCTACCGGACCAAGAGAATTGCGCCGGAATTGGTCGCCGAAAAGTGGCCTAAACTCTATCAATTGCTCCTCCACAAGTATTACGTAGACGAAATCTATGACGCGGCGATCGTGGAGCGCACGAAAGACCTGGGAACGCTGCTCGGCAGCTTCGACGCAACCGTGATTGACGGCGTGGGCGTAGACGGCGCGGGCTGGCTGGCGCGCTTCGGCTCAACTCTATCCATGTGGTGGGACAAGTGGATCATCGATGGGCTGCTGAATTTCAGCGCCAAGATGATACAGCTTTTCAGTTATCCGGTGCGCCTTCTGCAAACCGGAGTTTTTTCCAGTTACGCAATGCTGATTTTGATCGGGCTAGTCGTTCTTCTAGCTTATTACGGGCACCATGTGCAGGTAGTGCTGCGCAGCGTGCGCTGAGAGGCAAAGAGCATGCACTTTTTTGGACACTATATCTTAAGCGTGGTTCTGTTCACGCCGCTCGTGGGCGCCTTGCTTTTGCTGCTCATTCCTCGCGAGATGGAGCACGCGCACAAAATCGCGGGAAACGTCTTCGGCGCGCTTGGTTTCCTGGTTTCGCTTCCGCTGCTCCGCTGGTTCAAACCGGAATGGGGCGGCTTCACCTTTGAGGAAACTGCCGATTGGATCCCATCCATTGGCGCGAAATACCATCTTGGCATCGACGGCATCAGCCTCTTGCTCGTTATGCTTACAACATTTCTCGGGATGATCGCCATCCTCTCGTCGTGGAGCGCGATTCATCAGCGCACCAAGGAATACTACATTCTTCTGCTGCTGCTGCAGACCGGAATGATCGGCGTTTTCGTTTCCCTGGATTTCTTCCTCTTTTACGTGTTCTGGGAAGTGATGCTTGTTCCGATGTACTTCCTGATCGGGGTGTGGGGGAGCGAACGGCGCCTCTACGCGGCCATCAAGTTTTTCCTGTACACCCTGGCCGGATCGGTGGTCATGCTGCTGGCGATCCTGGCACTCTACTTCTATGCGCGCGCGTCGGCCAGCGGGACGCGCACCTTCGATGTTCCGACGTTGCTCGCCGCCGCGCAGCACTTCTCCGACCCGCTAAAGGTGTGGCTCTTCTGGGGTTTTTTCTTCGCGTTTGCTATCAAGGTGCCGATGTTCCCGTTCCACACCTGGCTCCCCGATGCGCATACCGAAGCGCCCACAGCCGGTTCCGTAATCCTCGCCGGTGTTCTCTTGAAGATGGGCACATACGGTTTCATCCGCTTCTCGCTCCCGCTGTTGCCCGCGGATACCGCCATGCGCGCGCGAATCATTCATATCGTCATCGTACTCTCCTTGATCGGCATCATTTACGGCGCGCTCGTTTGCCTCATGCAGAAGGACATGAAGCGCCTAATTGCTTACAGCTCGGTCAGTCATCTCGGCTTCTGCACGCTGGGAATTTTCGCGCTCACGCCCAACGGCCTGGCGGGCAGCGTACTCCAGCAGATCAACCACGGCATCTCCACCGGGGCGCTGTTCTTGATCGTCGGCGTGCTCTACGAACGCCGCCACACGCGCATGATTTCCGAGTTCGGCGGCTTGGCGACACCCATGCCAAATTTCGCGGCAATCTATCTGATCATCAGCCTCAGTTCTCTGGGCATGCCGCTGCTGAACGGCTTCATTGGAGAGTTCACAATCTTGCAGGGCGCATTTCAGGTGAGCAAGGCCTGGGCCGCCTGGGGCTCGCTGGGCGTCGTACTGGGCGCGGCGTACCTGCTGTGGCTCTACCAGCGAGTGATGTTCGGCCCGGTCACGCAGTTTGCCAATGAGGATTTGCCGGACTTGAATCTGCGCGAGTACGCCACACTCGTGCCGCTTGTGATTCTGGCGTTCTGGATCGGCATTTACCCAAAACCGTTCTTCGCCCTCATCGAAAGGCCTGTGCAGAAAATTGTGGAGCAGGTGAATCCGAATTTCTATCAAGTGGAACGCGCATAATTGCCTCCGGCGGAGTTCCACGCCGCCGCGGCGGAGACGAAATAGCCCGCACGAATGAACATCCCATTTATCAACGCGATTCTCAGATATCTCCAGGGTGACGGCGCCGCCATCCTTCCGGAGATGGAGCTCGTCCTCTTCGGACTGGGTATCCTGCTGATCGATTTCTGGATCGAGCAGAAAGATAAATACTGGAATGCCGGGCTCGCGCTGGCGGGAACTATTTTCAGCGCCTTCACGATCTTGAGGCTCCGTGGAGCAATCGCGGCACGGGGTGATCTTTTGGGATTCCATGACTCTGTGGTAGTCGATCCGTT
>QHZC01000092.1:25326-33112 GCA_003224515.1 Acidobacteriota bacterium | reverse complement strand
CAGCTGATGCACTCTCCCGGACGGTAGCGAATCTCGCTTGAAGAATCGCCTTCCTACACCTTGACAAGCATTGCGTAGTCAATTTCAGACCCGAATGCACTCTCTACGGCGGTGAAACTGAGTCGCTACCGCGAGTTCTGCGATTCAGACAGTGACTTGACCCATTCGCCGGCCTGGACGAGTCAGGATCTGTCGGACAGACGCTGACCTCCTCCAAAGTGGCCACAGACGGCCCTTCGGGAGCATCCGCCCGCCCGGTTCCCACCCCGCCGGGAGGCCTGGCCTCCCCCCCAACAGAATCTTTTTTGACCTCGCTCAGTTTTGATACCAAAGCTCTTGCTTTCTTTATGTTATTATAATATATTACATAAAGATCGCTCCGAAACAGGAAACCACCTTGCCCGATCTGCCGCAGGCCAGTCGCCAGCGAGCGCTCCTCGCCAAATTCGTGGAGCACTATCGCCGCCACCTGGAAGGCCTCCTCGCCCCACGCGAGTTGCTCAAAGGCTCCGTCTACAAATTAAAAACCCGCTGCGGCAAACCTTCTTGCCATTGCGCCACGCCGGGTGGCCCTCTCCACTCCACCCCCGTCCTCTCTTGGAGCCAGGGCGGCAAAACCCGCTTGCGCTCCCTATCCCGTTCGGACCTGCTCCGCTGGCGCCGCCTGACCGAAGCCTATCGCCGTTTCCGCCGTGCCCGAGCTCAGCTCGTCAAACTCCATCGACAGATCCTGGGGGCCATCAACCGACTCCAGCAAGGCTTGCTGGTGCCGCCCCCTCCGCCCGCTTCCAAAAAGTGATGGACCTGCTGGCCTTCGCCTACGACCGCTCTTTCATCCTGGAGGCTCTCCGTAGCGGCGAGATCGATTACTTGGAACATGTGGGGGAGGCCCTCGAGGGAGATTTCTTTCGTCAGCTCATCGGCCGGGAGATCCTCAACCGTCTGGCCAACTCCTATCCCACCCCGCGGGAAAAAGAGGAAGTTCCCACCTGGCTCTATTTGGCCAGTGAGATTAGCCTCAAGCTCCATGGCTCCCCAAGTCATCATGCCTTCCCGCGCGTCCTGCGCTCGGGCGGACTGATCGACGCCTTGGGGCCGAAGCTGGGAGGTCAGAAAACCACCCATCCCGAAACCGGGGGGTGACCCTGTCCTGCCCCGGCTTCAACGACAAGAACGACTATGACCGACAGACTCCTTGTGATCAGGACTTCTTGCGCAAGTTCGCCCGTGACACCGAGGCAGAGCGCTTACACACCTGGTTCAACCGAGAGGTTCCCCGGTGCTTGCGCTCCCTGAAGTTGCTCGATGCGGAAGGACTCCTGGTGGGAGATGCCAGCTACCTCTTCGTGCCGGACAACCCCGGGTACGAGAGCTCGGAGGTGCTGTGGTTCGACGAGCACAACCATCCGGTCGATGCCGAGAAGGTCGATCGCAGCGACCGGCGGTATCAGCTTCGCCGTTGCTATAAATTGGTCATCCTGATCCATCTGAATCGACAACTGGATTTCTTCTTGGTGCTAGCGGCTCGTGTGGTTTCCGGTCGGCGGCACGAGTGTCCCATTCTCTATGGGTTGGTCGACGAGTTGGTGAAGGCCGTGGGGCGCGGGGTGATGAAGACTCTGATTGTGGATCGGGGCTTGATTGACGGAGCGCAGATCGGGCGAATCAAACAGCAATACGGCATCGACACCGTGGTCCCCCTGCGCACCAACATGGACCTGTATGCCGACATCATCGGACTGACGCGCTCGCCGGACTTCCGCTGGGAGCCGTATGTTTCTTCCGCGACTCCCCCACTGCCACCGATCAGCACCCCACACCCGCCCCTCCGCGTTCAGAAGCGCGAGGCCAAACGACAGCAAACCCTGGCGCAGCGCAAAGCTAAGGCGGCGGTCGAAAAACCTGCCCTGGTGGCCGGACTTCCGCACACCCTGCTGGGGATGGAGCGGGATTTGCGCAGCTGGAGCGACTGCCCGATTCCCTTGACCGCCGTGGTTAGTCGCGAAGTGAACGAGCAGGGAGAATATAAAGATCGGGTGATCGTCACTTCCTCCTCCTCCCTCACCGCCCACGAGATCCGTTCCACCTATGAACTACGCACGGCCATCGAAGAGCGCCATCGGCAGTACAAATGTTTCTGGGATCTCACGCACATGCATTCCTGTGCCTTCTCCTTGGTGGTCAATCAGGCCTTGTTTGTGCTGCTGGCCTACACCTTGCTCCAGGCTCATCTCCGGTTGCGCAAGCGCGCGGAGCTGAATCGTCGCACTCGCACCAGCGCCTTCGGGCTGCTTACCCCCACTTTACAAGTGGTGGCCGTCTATTATCGGCAGCGATTCTGTTTGTTTTCGCTTGCGGAATTCGCCGGGATCTTGCTCACCCTGGAGGACTCGGCACGCCCCAAGCTGAACGAAAAAATCCGTAGGATCGAAAAGAATCTTTACTCCTTGTTGGAAAACGCTCGACCGCCGTAGGCGGTCAAGCACCTCGGAATAATCTCGAAGCAATACCTTGCGAAGCAGCCTCTCTCGGCAACAAGCGGAGAATTGCGCTCTGTTTGTAGTCTATTCGGAGAACTGTCGAACCAATCTGAGCCACAACCGGCCACACCCTGCACAACACTGCGTCCTCACCCCAATCCACAAACCCAGGATATCTTCGTTGCCTCTTTTGGGCCCGCATGGATTCGCACCCCCTCCCCACTGTCTGAACTGCAGCTCACTGTACGCACGCGTTGCTTGCCTTTTGAACCGGGAGTAAGATGTGGCCAACTGACAAGCGCGACGCCCTAGCAAAGCGTTTTGAGACCAGCCCCCTATTCAGATCCTGCTGCGGTGAAAGGGGATGGCGGTATGATGATCCGGTAATTACTTCTAATGACCGAGCCGCGCATACAGGCCAACCCGGCCGAACGGACCTCCCCCGACCTCACCGGTACAACTGTGGGCAGGTTCATTATCCGCAAGTGGCTGGGACAGGGCGGCATGGGCGAGGTTTACTTTGCAGAGGACGTCGGCTTGAAACGCTCTGTCGCGTTGAAGCGCATTCCGTGGGCACGACGTGCTGACGAGCGTTCCCGAAGACGCCTGTGGCACGAAGCGCAGCTCGCCTCGCAGCTCAACGATCCCCACATCGCGGCTGTTTACGACGTGATCGAAGACGGCGATGAACTCTTTGTCGTTATGGAATACGTCGAGGGGCAAACCTTGCGCCGAAGGCTCGATCAGCCTCTCCATATGCACGAATTCCTCGCCGTTGCCGAGGAGTGTGCTGGCGCCCTTATCGCTGCTCACGGGGCCGGGATTCTCCACGGCGATATAAAGCCGGAAAACATAATGCTGACGCCTGCGGGGCAAGTGAAGATTCTGGACTTTGGAATCGCTCACCGGCTTGAGGAGAGCGAGAGCAGCACGACGCTGGAAACTCTTCCGGACAGAAAGTTCGCGGGCACCCTTGCCTACATGTCACCCGAAGTCCTCGAAACAAGGGAGTCAGACGCACGCGCGGACATCTTCTCACTCGGTGTGGTTTTTTACGAAGCCCTTGCCGGTCGAAATCCCTTCCTCGCGGAAGGATTCCTGCCCACTTGCGAGCGCATCCTGCATGAAGACCCGCCCCTATTGCGCGAAGTGAATTCGAACGTTTCCACTGGACTCGAGCGAATCATCTCGAAAATGCTGGTGAAAAATCCGGCCGAGCGGTACGCCACAGCAACAGATTTAGCAGCGGACCTGCGTGCTCTCCCGTCTGTGACGGTTCATTCGCAAACACCGGCTCCCTCGCGCTGGCCCGCTGCAAAACACAGGCGGGTCACCCGAAGGGTCGGGGGTTTATCATTAGTCGTGCTGGTGGTCGCGACGCTACTACCCTCCGTGCGACAGCAGGCAAGGAGTTGGCTTGGTCTGAATTCGGTTCCCCGCACGAAACAAGTAGCAGTTCTGCCTTTCAGTGTTGTGGGCACCGAGGGAGAAATGGCAGCGTTCGGTGCCGGCTTAACGGAAACACTGACGGCCAAGCTCACTCAGCTCACCGAGGACCGGTCGCTTCAAGTGGTTCCTGCCTCCGAGATACGCGCCAGGCGAATAACGACCGTGGATGATGCGCGCAAAGGATTCGGCGTTAACCTAGCCCTCGGAGGCAGCCTCTGTGTGTCGGGGGACCATGTTCGCATCTACTGCGTCCTTGTGGATGCAAGCAAGCGCCGCCAAATCCGCGCGGGAAGCCTGACGGTGGCAGCGAAGGACCCCTTCACGGCGCTAGATGGGGTCGTAAGGGAAGCCGTACGCATGCTCGAACTCGATGTGCAGCCCCGGCAGCGGGAAGCTCTCGAAAGTCACGGAACACAGGTGGTCGGAGCTTATGACTATTACTTGCAAGGGCGTGGTTACCTTCAAAACTACGACCGCGCGGAAAACCTCGAGAACGCCATCCAGGTCTTCGAGCGTGCCCTGAGTCTCGACCCCAGCTACGCCTTGGCGTACGCAGGTCTGGGCGACGCGTACTGGAAGAAATACGAAAGCAACAAAGAATCCAAATGGATCGAAAACAGCCGAATAGTTTGCCAGCAGGCTCTCCGCTTGGACAAACAACTCTCTCCCGCCCATGTTTGTATGGGGACACTCTACGGGGGAACCGGTGCTTATCAGGATGCAGTGCGGGAATTCGGACGGGGGGAAGCAGAGAAAACGTATCGCCACGCTATCGAATTGCGGCCTCACTATTGGGCTCCGTACAACTGGCTGGGAGCCTTCTATTTTCGGCAGGCCCGCTACCAGGAAGCTGCCGAAATGTTTAGTCAGGTGGTCGCGCTCGCTCCGGATAGCTTCCGTGGCTACTCCAACCTCGGCGCAAGCTACGTCGAGTCGGGTCGTTATGCCGAGGCGATCGCGGCTCTCGAGCGCTCAATCGTGATCCGTCCCACGGACTACGGCTACACCAACCTAGGAAACGCCTTTTTCTACCAGCGGCAGTACGAGCAGGCAGTTCACGCCCATGAAAAGGCAGTAAAGCTGACACCAAGGGACCCGCTGCTGTGGTGGAATCTGGGGGACGCTTATTACTGGACTCCAGGACAGCGTGACCAGGCCACTTACGCTTACCGGCAGGCGATTGCGCTCGCGAAGGAAGAACTCCGCGTCAATCCACGGGACATCGACGTGTTCGGCATCCTCGGCATATGCCAAGCGATGCTCGGAGATAAAAAGTCGGCGCTCGAGTCCATCCACAGTGGACTTCACCTTTCCCCCGAACATGCGTCCTTGCGTTTTCAGGCCGCGGTGGTTTACGCCCAATTCGGGCAGTCTAGTGAGGCAATCGAATGGTTGAAAAAGGCTCTGTCTGCAGGTCTCTCGCCATCGCGCGTCCGAGACACACCCAATTTCGATCCGTTACGGGCCGACCCACGGTTTCAGGAATCACTTCGGATGAAGTAACTTCTTAAGGAGGAAACTAAAATGGCTGCACCAGGACAAAGTCCAATCAGTCGAACAGTTCGAGTTGAGATCAACCTCGATAAATCAGGCACTCCCATGGCGAAACCCGACTATTTTGAAGTCAGCAAAAGGAACAACGAAGAGGTGATGTGGGTGTGCGTGCAGGAGCATGCACACCGTGGCGACGGCCAGCCCTGCTTCACGGTGGACTTTGAGAAGAACGGCTCGCCGTTCTACGAGTCCCAGTTTAGTAGCGATTCCCCCATTTCCGGCCTCGTGAGACGGGACGTGCTGCCAGGGCCCAAGAGATACAACTATACCGTCAGGGCGGGCGATAAGAGCCTCGACCCCGGCGGCGGCGTAAAGCCGTAGAGCTAGAGGGTTTTTGCAACCTATTTGATTCCCGCGAGCTTTTCAAGCTTTGCCTGGTCGAGGACGGTGACGTCCAGTTCACTGCACTTGTGGGACTTGGAGCGATTGGTCTGTCCAAGACCACCAGGTCTAAAGATTATCCCTACTGGTGTGTCGCTGCCAGGCGAACAAGCCGTACACGGACCGATAGAATTAGCTGCGGCGGCGAACTGCACGAGCCTCTGGGCCGAGGAAAGGACCGTGGTCGGGAAATCGATGTTAGAGGTTACTGTCTCGCCCTTCTGCACTACTGCCAGGCTCTTCGACACGAAATAGGAAGCAAAAATCAGACAGAACAAGGCGAGCAGATGCATTGGGAATATGATGGCTCCCACACTGGGATTGCGACTCTGCTTGTCACTTCAATGGGCTGACCTGTTGACGCCGCGGTCTGAACGTCCCTAACATATCCGCTCGAGGCGGGGTCTCTTCACTTGGTCGGCTGGACCATATCGCAGCAGAGCGCATTGGGAAGCCGGGGGGGCCGTCGGCAGGCGGTTTTGGTCTGCAAGTTATCTTGCTCGATACAATTTTGGCGATAGTATCGAAAACGGAGCCCGCTGTTCAAAACGGAGCGTCATGGCGCCATTTGAAAGGGAGGGTTTTTTGTCTTTAATGATCAGCGTAGATTCCTCTTCAGCCCAAACCGTTGGGGCGAGCTTGCAAGGCACGGTGTACGATCCCTCCGGAGGGTACGTCCCCGGCGCCTCGATCGAAATCCGCAATGTGGAAAACGGCGGCGTGCGAACTCTTACTACTGACGACCACGGACGCTATCGCGAGCCGCTCTTGTCACCCGGAGAGTACGAGCTACACGTCAGGGTTTCCGGTTTCCAACCGGCCGTGCTGAAAGGCATTCAATTAACGATCGGGCAAGATGCGGTGCTTGACGTCAAACTGGAGATCACGAAAGGTATCGAACAGGTGCATGTCACCGCCGAAGATGTACCCTCTGTTGAGCTTGCTTCCGCTGCGCTCAGCGGAACGGTGAACCGCACTCAGATGAATGATCTTCCGCTCAATGGACGCTCATTCCAGGAACTCGCGCTCCTGCAACCCGGCGTTAATGCTGCGGTCGCGGCGGGTTCCGACGCCGTGGGTGGTCGCGGGAAGAAAATCACTGTCAATGGTGCCCGGCCTGAACAAAATAGTTTTCTACTGGATGGTTCGGACATCAACAACGTGTATAACAAGACTCCCGGTTCCGTAGCCGGCGTGCTGCTCGGTGTCGAAACCGTCCAGGAGTTTCAGGTACTAACGAACGCTTACTCGGCTGAGTTTGGCCGATCGGCCGGCGGCATCATCAATGCCATCACTCGTTCCGGAGCAAATCACCTGCACGGCAACCTGTTTGAGTATCTGCGCAACTCGGCCCTAGACGCGAAGAATTATTTTGATCTAGCGAGTTCTAAAATTCCCCCGTTCAAGCGCAATCAATTCGGTGGAACGTTGGGCGGGCCGATGCGCCACGACAAGGCGTTCTTTTTTGGAGCTTTTGAGGCTATCAAAGAGCGCCTCGGCGTGACCGGCGTTGCCAATACGCCGGACCAGAACGCTCGCAACGGCACGATTGGAACGGTCACATTTACACCGCATCCTTTGATGACTATGCCGGGAGGGTATCTCGATCTTCTTTTCCCTCTGCCTAATGGCCCCGTTCCTCCACGGAACGGCGTCGGACAGTATTTCTTCACAAGAAACCAGCCCACGGATGAATACTTCGTGCAAGGTCGGATTGATTATCGCTTCTCGGAGAAGGACACATTGTTTGGCCGCTACACTTTTGACAATGGCAAAGTGGACCGACAGCCAAGCCTTAAACTACCCGTTGTCTTCTTCAAGGAGCGCTCGCGGAATCAATACTTGACGCTCGAACATGTACACATGTTTTTGCCGACGGTGTTGAACACGCTGCGTGTGAGCTTTAGCCGTTCGACGTCCGA